>CANINJ010000235.1 GCA_947468985.1 Bacteroidota bacterium | reverse complement strand
GAAAGACTCTGTGGTATTGTCCTAAGTCGATTTTTAATGTTTTTTCGAAGAATTCTACTACGTCTTTTAGGTCGGAAGTTCCAAAATTGAATGTGCCCTCGGCATGGAGAGCATATAGTAGTTCTATTAATGCTACTTTGGAACCTGTCAGTGTTTGAATTGCTTTTGGGTTTTGATTGCCACGCCGATGGGAATCGCTCGGTAGCGGGGGTTATCAGCTGCCCTTGAGACGCTATGCTTCATTGTAATTTTTATTTGTCTTTAAATTTGTGAAAGCATAACTAAGTATAGCTCCAAAAATTGTAATGAACAGACCAAACATAAAACTATTCACTAGATTTAGCTTGTCATTCAAATTTTCTATTTTCTCTTGAGTTAATTCTTTAATAAATTCGTCAGACTTTCTAAGCTGTTCAATTTCATTATGTAGTTGTAGGATTGAAAGTGATTTTTCAGGATTTTCAGATATTCCTATTTCAATAATCTTAATTCTTTGCTCTAGAATTGAAAATTTTGCGGATGAATATATAGTGTCATTATGACTTGAAGGAATTGAAATTAACTTTAAATGCTTTTCAAATTCAATTAGTTTGTTGTTTAGCACAAGATACTTTTTTTGTATGCTGTCACAGCAATTATTTTCTAAAAATCTTGGTTTATTAAACTCATTCTGCTGATAAAAAATTGTTATGAAAGACACAAATACTCCAATGATTAAACTAATAAGAGATAGATATGATATTTGTCGCGACTTCAATTTTTTAAGTTCTAACTCTCTTAAGGTTTTGAATTCAACTTCTCTTTCTTTTAGTTTTTCTTCTGTAAGTCGATTGGCTGAAAGGGTTTGAAATGAAGGAAACTCTTCTTTTGTAATTGGTTCAAAGGTGTTACCTTTTGTAAGCGATAAAATTTGAAAGTCGTCTGTAGAAATTGAAAAAACAAGAAATGCTGGTATTGCTTGGCTTCCCAATAAACTAAAATATTTGTAGAATTGCCCTAATGCATTTACTTTAATTCTTTCGTCTATTGTTGTCTTAAATTCTACTAGTGCAACATATTCCTTATTATCTAAATCAATAATAACCAAATCCGGTCGAAAAACACCTTCGCCTGTTGTTCTTAGTGCAACTTGTGAAAGCATGTTTCCATTTGTAAATCCTTTATTTAGGAGAAATTTTCTGAATAGTATTTCTAATTGTTTTTCTTCCATTTATTAGTGTTTTTGAAGTGTCAAATAGGGTTGCTGCTACTTCTATATAGATTTGAAAAAATAATAACGATCAACTTAATTGGATCGCTTTGTCTTGAAAAGTTACCTTTTTTTTAATTGCAGTGCAATTTACTCTATAAGAATTCCATCACATTACGGTGTTTTGGTGTTTTTATTACGGTGTTTTTTTTTACTCGTCTGAATTGTCCATTCTTTTGGTTAGGGTTTCTTTTAGGGTGTTTAGGAATTTGGTGCGGTTTGTTTTACGGATTCTAATTTCTAGAAAGACTCTGTGGTATTGTCCGAGGTCGATTTTTAATGTTTGTTCAAAGAATTCTACTACGTCTTTTAGGTCGGAGGTTCCAAAATTGAATGAGCCCTCGGCATGGAGCGCATAAAGTAGTTCTATTAATGCTACTTTGGAACCTGTCCACGTTTGTATTGCTTTTGGGTTTATTTGGATTTTTTCTTTTATGGGTGTCCTTTCTAACTTGGTTAGTTCGTCTTCTAAGTAGACTTGGATTAAATCATTTGCCATGATTTGGGCTATTGTATTGTCATGTGAGGTTGTAAAACGATGGTCAGCATCAAAATAATTTGTACCAATGTTTAGTTTGATATCGTGTTTTCCCCGGATAAAGTATTTGCTATCAAGATAGGTACTTTCTGTTCTATGGTATCTGTAAAATTCAAGGTTGTTGTCGAAAAATATTTTTAGATTATTGAGTTCGTTGTTGAGGTAGGTACGAATTATTTTTTCGCCTCCATGCGGTTTTTTGGTTTCAATTTTATAAATAGAGTTGTAGTAAATTAATTTGGATAGAATTTTAGGTTTGCTGTTTTTAAAGAATTCTATTTCATGCTCGGGCAGCTGAAAAGAAGTTTCTATTACTTGAGTTTTAATCTTGTTCAAAGTATTGGAAATGTGCTCGATTGCTTCTTCTGAAAGCTTGATAGGATCGTCTATTTCGAGTGACATGAAATTTAGTTCAGTGTCGAGTTCTGTACTAATGGATTTGAATTGATTTTGCATATCATTGGTTTTTTTGCCAATTATATAGAATCCATTTCAATTGCTATTACGGTGTTTTGGACTATTTTTTACGGTGTATTATTTGCAAACTCCACAAGTTCCGCCTTTTTTGGCACAGTATTTACAGTATTTGCAATTTTTGCAGGCATTGCAGTCTTTTGAACCAGTACATTTTCTACCAGCGGTGTAGTAGGTTGTGGCACCTATTGCTGTGATTGTTACTATGATTGCGATTAGAATTTTTGTTTTCATTTTAGTGCTTTTTAACTAATTAATTGCATTTGTAAGGATCTGGGTCTCCAACGGCTGGTGCAATTTCTTGATTGTAGCAAAGTTCTAGTTCGTTGGAATTAATTTTTTTAGTTTTAATTTTTACAGACAACCCACGATTGCTATCTGGCGCTGAGAGTGTTTTATTTTGATGTGGTGGAATATCGTTGAAGGTTACGTATTCTGTTTTGTATATTCCCCCATTTTTTTTGATATATTCTATGGCAATTGTTGTACTGTTTAATGTAAAATCAGTATCATTGTTTACAGTAATGTCGAGATTGCTTATTCCACCCCAGCTATCAACGCTATATTGATTTGTTTTTGTAGTAACCCAATTATTGATATTGTTACGAATCTCTCTGTTTATAATTTCATCGTTAATGGCTTCGACCTCAGCTGAATTTGCTTGATAATTATCAGTAATAGCATAGCCAACAATGGTCATGAGTATTATAATGACAAAACTAATCATTAAATATTTTAGAAAAGAACTTTTAGGCTTTTCAAATTTAGGTGGTGTGTTTTTTAAAAGCGGCGGAATTGTCATTATACTATTTCTTAACTCTTTAATTTCACTTGCTTTTTTCCAATTGACCATGTCTTCTGACCAAACTAGGGTGTCTTTGGTAATTTTTTGTTCTTTAAGTTGTTCTTTATCGAATGGACCGCTGTTTTCTTGACCGTTGTGTAGGTAGTATTTTTTCATTTAAATTGTTAACTTTTATTTGAGTTTACAATTTTAGATTATTATTCGTTATTTATTTTACGGTGTTTTGGTGTTTTTTTTACGGTGTTTTGGAATATGACTTCGAGAGTGATAGATTTGTCATATAGCATTATTTTCATTTTGAGAGTACTATATAAATAAGTAAAATCGAGACGATTAATTCATCTGTTCGCTTTACTCGAGTGTCCAGAATTTCAGTGGAACTCTTTGTTG
>CANINJ010000234.1 GCA_947468985.1 Bacteroidota bacterium | reverse complement strand
TATTTCCAAAAGTTATGGCACCCAAAAAGCTTTGGATGCTATTTCTTTCTCTGTAAAAAAAGGAGAAATCGTTGGTTTTTTAGGTCCAAATGGAGCTGGAAAATCAACTTTAATGAAAATACTTACAACGTACATTAATGCCGATGAAGGTTCTGCAACTGTGAATGGTTTTGATGTAAATTCAAATCAAAAAGCGGTTCAGTTGTCAGTTGGTTATTTGCCTGAGCACAATCCGTTGTATTTGGATTTGTATGTTCGAGAATATTTGGCTTTTAATGCCGATGTTTATAAGGTTGCAAAATCCAGAATTAACGATGTTATTGAATTGACTGGCTTGTCATCAGAAAGTCATAAAAAAATTGGGCAATTATCAAAAGGATATCGTCAGCGTGTGGGTTTGGCCAATGCATTATTGCACAATCCAGACGTTTTAATTTTGGATGAACCTACCACAGGATTGGATCCAAATCAATTGGTTGAAATTAGAAATGTGATTAAAAATGTTGGAAAAGACAAAACTGTTTTCCTTTCTACGCATATTATGCAAGAAGTTGAAGCCATTTGCGACCGCGTAATTATTATCAATAATGGTAAAATTGTAACCGATAAAAAATTAGACAAATTGATTTCTGCTGATAAAGAACAAGTTATTGAAGTAGAATTTGATTTTAAAATTGAAGAAGAGGCAATTGCAAAAATGCCTCATTTGAAATCCTATAAAAATACGCATGATATGTTATGGGAATTGACTTTTCTATCCGATAAAGATATGAGACCAACTGTTTTTGACTTTGCACATGAAAATGGATTAAAAACGTTGCAATTGAATCAAAAAAATAAAAATTTAGAGACTATTTTTAGAGAAATTACTAAAGAATAATTCTAATTATAAATTACTCGTCCGTGATATAATTGCTGTACATCAACAATTGGCGGATTGTTTTTTAGAATTACATTTCCCGTACTTACCATTTTTCCCGTGATACTTTCTGTAGGTTTGACAATCATATCGTTTGATCCTCTATGGAAAACTACAATTTTTTTAGCGTTCAAATTATCACCATTAAATCGTCCGTTTCCATCATAAAAATTAACTGAAAGATTATCAGTTTGTCCTGAAATATAATATCTCGAAACATTATTATTTTCGATAACTGTTTGAGAATTATTAACTTGAATATTAAAATCTCCAGTGCCTGCGCCATCGGATAAATCCATAGCAATCAATCTCAAAACCGGAAAGGTTAAAACCCCGTTTGAGGCGATTGTTCTTTCTGTTTTAGAGTGCAATTCTGTAATATTTGGCGCCGTAACATAAACTACCGTATTTCCATAATCACGAACCCAATTACAAGTAGTATTATCTTTTAATTTAAGTAGACCATCAGCAACAGTCGCTTGAATATTTGAAATTAAATTTTCACCAGCCTGAACTTCAACTTTATAAACTGGCCCTTCTGTTACAACCAAACTAATCCCTTGATGCACAATGATTTTATCAAAATCTGCAACTGTAAAATCTTTGGTTATAATTGAACCTGTTGATTCTATACATTCGCCAGGTTTTGAACAACTAATGCTTGTAAAAATCAAACCAACTAATAAAATTATTTTTTTCATAATCAAATTTTTATAATCTTACTCCAACCGCAAACTCCATAGCTTCTGCTAAAAAACCATGTGTTTTGATGGAAACTCCTGTAAATATTTTATTGCTTAAATAATATTTCATCCCCAACCTATCATAAATTGCAATATCATTTTTAAATGGTTGGTAAACATAATATCCAAGTTGTGCCTCTAAGGAAATTCGATTTATAAACAATTCATGCCCAACAAAAACACCAACTCGCTTGTAATCTGTATTTGGATCTATATTTAAATTTGGATATGCTACGGATTTATATTTAATAAAATCTATATTAGATCTCGTCAAAAATAATTCGGTTCCAAATTGAATAGCGCTTTTACGATTCAATCTTTTATCTGCAAAAAATCCAATATGATAAAATGGATGCGTTCCACTTCCAACAATTGGGCTTTCATTAATTCCTGTACGAAGCACAAAAGTATATTTAATTGGCTCTTTGAATCTCTTATTAAATGAAGCTGTATCAATAGGTTTATTCGCAATTTTATCAAAATTATAATTTAAACCCAGATTAATATTAAACGTATTAATTCCGCTATTCGGGGATTTCATTCGAGCATTTGAGAAATGGGTAAAAAGGAAACCTGCTTGCAATCCTAATTTATCTATGATGTTGTCTTTTTTATAACTCAACCCAAAATTAACATTGCCAAGAAATTTTGAACCAAAAGCTCCATTTTTACTATTGGTAACATTATCATGCGGATTAGAAGCCAATGCAATACCGTCTGCTACTTTAAACACTAATTTTCTGTTTAATAAATAGAAATTATAATGCAATCCAATTGCATAATTATGTCCTAAAAATTCATTTTTGAAATCTTGATACAAGAAATAAACACCGTAATCTGGGAAGTTATAGGCCGATTCCCATTCTTTATTTCCATGTGTTTTTTTTGAAAAACTAAGAAGAACTCCTTCAGGATGACCTGTCACCAAATGAGATAAATCTGGTGAGTGTTTAAAGATGTTTCCAGTAAAAAAAACAGCTTCAAAAGCATTAGATTCTTTGATTTCTTGCGCAGCAGTAAAACCAAATAGCAAGAGTGAAATTCCTATAATAATAGCTCTCATTAGGTAAATATTGGGACGCAAATATATTCATTTTTTTTTTAAAATATTGCCTTTGCAATTTGCCTAATATTTTCAGATTTACCCATAGAATAATAATGCAAAACCGGAATTCCCGCTTGTTTTAATTCTAAAGATTGCTGAATTGCCCATTCTATACCGACAATTTTAACTTCGGCAGATGTTTTGCATTTTTCGATTGCGCTAATCAAATCTTCGGGTAAATCTACTCGGAAAACTTGTGGCAAAAGTTGCATGTGTTTTTTTACTGCAATTGGTTTAATGCCAGGAATAATAGGAACTGTAATTCCCATTGCTCTTGCTTTGTCAACAAACTCGAAGTATTTTGAATTGTCGAAAAACATCTGAGTAACTACATAATCTGCTCCGGCATCTACTTTTTCCTTAAGTCTTCTTAAATCCGATTGTAACGAAGGTGATTCCAAATGTTTCTCAGGATAACCAGCAACTCCAATACAAAAATCTGATTTATTATCCACGTCTAATAAATCGTGTAAATATTTACCATCATTTAAGAGTTTAATTTGTTTCACTAAATCAATTGCGTAGTCATTCCCACCGTTTTTTGGGATAAAATATTTTTCATCTTTCATAGCATCGCCACGCAAAGCCATTACATTATCGATTCCCAAATAATGACAATCTACTAATAAATACTCTGTTTCTTCCTTAGTGAAACCACCGCAAAGCACGTGTGGAATGGTATCTACATTGTATTTATGTTTTATGGATGC
>CANINJ010000233.1 GCA_947468985.1 Bacteroidota bacterium | reverse complement strand
TAATGTGCATCGTCTTAATTTATATATTTAAGCCAAGTCGAAGATGAGAAAAGCGTTACTTCCCTTAATTATTATCATTGCAACTTCCTTGCTTTTGATACGTATTTTTTATCTTCAAGTTGTCAATGACACCTTCAAATTAAAATCAGATAATAATGCCATCAAGATAAAATATGACTATCCTGAAAGAGGTTATATTTATGACCGATACGGAAAATTGTTGGTTGCCAATCAGCCATCTTATGATATAATGGTCATTCCACGTGACTTAAAAAAAATTGACACCACTGAATTTTGTCAATTATTAAATATTACAAAGGCATATTTTATTGAAAAAATGGCAAAAGCCAAAATTTACAGCCCAAGACTTCCATCAGTTTTTTTACCGCAATTGAATAAGTTAGAATATGCTGCCTTTCAAGAAAAAATACGAAAATTTGAAGGTTTCTATATTCAAAAACGTTCATTAAGAGATTATCAAATTTCGGCTGGAGCCAATGTTTTCGGATCTATAACACAAGCAAGTGAAAAAGAAGTTGCAAAAAATCCATACTACAATAGCGGTGATTTTATTGGAAAACAAGGTGTTGAACAAAGTTACGAAATCACATTACGTGGAGTAAAAGGAGTAAAATACATTCAAAAAGACAAGTATAACCGAGAAATAGGTTCTTATAAAGAAGGAAAATACGATACTATTGCCGTTCAAGGTGAAGATATTAACCTAACCATTTCGGCAGAATTGCAAAAATATGGAGAAGAATTAATGGTAAATAAACGTGGTGGAATTGTGGCTATAGAGCCTTCTACGGGAGAAATATTAGCATTGGTAACTGCCCCGTCTTATGATCCCGCAATCCTTGTTGGAAGACAACGTTCAAAAAATTATACCCGATTATATAATGATTCTTTAGCTAAACCACTTTATGACAGAGGTTTATTAGCAGAATATCCTCCGGGTTCGCCTTTTAAAATATTAACAGGACTTATTGGTTTGCAAGAAGGTGTTATTGACGAACAAACCACTTTTATGTGTAACCACGGTTTTAGTTATGCACGAGGTCGATTTATGAAATGTCACGGTTCTGGACCTCATCAATTGCACAATGGTATTTATAATTCTTGTAATACCTATTTTGCAAATGTATATATGAGAACTATAAATAAATACACAAAACCATCTGCAGCAGTAGATATATGGAGTAATCACGTGAAAAGTTTTGGACTCGGACAATTTATGGGTTATGATTTACCAACGGGTAAAAAAGGGAAAATTCCCACTTCCAAAACCTATAAACGAATGTATCCTGGTTGGAATTGGGATAGTAAAACAATTGTTTCCAATGCAATTGGACAAGGGGAAGTTTTGATGACACCAATTCAATTGGCAAATTTGATGGCAGCGGTTGCAAATCGTGGTTATTATTACACCCCTCACATCATAAAGAAAATAAAAGGCGAACAAATTGACCCTAAATTTCGTGTAAAACATAAAACTACTATTGACAGAAAATATTTTGAACCTATGATAAGTGGGCTTTTCGATGTTTATAATCTGGGAACTGCCTTTGCTCTTAAAGTTGAAGGAATCGATATTTGTGGGAAAACAGGAACTGCCGAAAATTTTGCTAAAATAAATGGAAAGCGAGTAAAACTTCAAGATCACTCTATATTTGTTGCCTTTGCACCAAAAGATCATCCTAAAATTGCCTTAGCAGTTTTGGTTGAAAACGGTCACTATGGAGCTCAAAATGCAGGACCAATTGCAAGTTTGATGATTGAGAAATATTTAAGAGGGAAAATCACCAGAACAGATTTAGAGACAAAAATGTTAAACAAAAGTTTACAAAGCGAATACGATAAATATTTCAAATCAAGTGTAGATTCTCTTTTAATTCCAAAAACCGTAACAAATGCTGAAGAAAATATAGAAAACTAATTTCTGAATTGAATACTAAATAACGATGAAAAACCAAAGCGTAACGAGTAACTTAGATTGGATAAGTGTAACTATTTATATTATTTTAGTAATATTAGGTTGGTTGAACATTTATTCCTCTTCCCTTTCTTCTTCTGTTGAAGACGCTTCTTTATTTGATTTTAGTCAGATTTACGGTAAACAAATGATGTTTATTTTCTTTACCATTCCACTTATTTTTATGATTTTAGCAATCGATGGTAAATTTTATGAAAAATATTCAAGTGTTTTATTTGGTGGGGCATTAGTATTATTAGCGGGTTTATTTGTAGCTGGGAAAACAATTGCGGGACAAAGATGTTGGTATGCGATTGGAGGTTTTACAATTCAACCGTCGGAATTTGCAAAAGCCGCAACAGCATTGGCATTAGCTAAATATTTAAGCGATGTTCAAGTCAATTTAAAAGATGTAAACAGGCAAATTCAAGCTTTAGTTATCGTCTTCCTTCCGGTAATGCTAATTTTACCGCAACCCGATCCAGGAAGCGCCTTGATCTATAGTATTTTCATACTTGTTTTATATAGAGAAGGATTGCCTTCTTGGTATGTTTGGACTGGATTTATTGCAATCTTATTATTCATATTATCATTAATTTTTGAACCTTGGGCGGTCGCTTTAATGGCTTTAATTGTGATTTGTATTATTTATATTAAAAGCAGATTAGGAAATAGAAATATCATAGCAAGTGCCTTAATTTTTGTAATGATTTCTGGATTTGTGTTTTCTGTAGATTACGTTTTTGATCACGTTTTTAAACAACACCATAGAGATCGTTTTAATATTTTATTAGGAAAAGAAGTCGATATGAAAGGTATTGGTTATAATACAAATCAGTCGGAAATTGCTATTGGTTCTGGAGGTTGGTTTGGAAAAGGATTCCTAGAAGGCACTCAAACTAAAGGAGGATTTGTACCAGAACAACACACCGATTATATTTTTACAACTGTTGGTGAAGAATGGGGATTCTTCGGTTCTCTCATAGTAATCGGTTTATTTTTAGGATTATTTTTGAGGGTAATTTACCTTGCAGAAAGGCAAAAAACCAAATTCAGCAGGGTTTACGGACAATGTGTAGCCGGGATTCTGTTCATACATTTCTTTGTAAATATTGCAATGGTTGCAGGGATATTTCCAACTATTGGGGTTCCGCTTCCTTTCTTTTCTTATGGAGGTTCGGGACTTTGGGGGTTCACCATTTTATTATTTATCTTTCTAAAAATGGATGCCAATAAAGTGAATGAGTGGTAGAAGTGTTATTTATTAAAATGCCCACGCTTTATAATCGCTTTTTCGTTCTAAATCGATTTCAATAGCGTCATTCAATTGTGGGAAAAAGTCAATCCCTGTCATTTTCTCAATTGCATCTACAGAAACAACAAACGTATTTAAAGGCGCTTTACTTTGAACACTCGGCATTAAAAAAGCAACCATTTTATACTTTCCTTTATAATTACAAAAAAGTACTTTATAAAAATAATTAGGAATAGCAACCTTTTCAAAACCAATTGTTGGC
>CANINJ010000232.1 GCA_947468985.1 Bacteroidota bacterium | reverse complement strand
TTGTCCGATGATTTCACATTTGTCTAATTGGTCTTCTAATTCTTTTATGGGAAGCTCAAAATCTAAATATTCCATAGGGTTTGTGCGTTTAAATTTAATTTTAGTAGGCAAATATAGTTCTAAATTTAAAGATGGAAAAATTTAATGATTGGAAATTGATAATGATTTGATAATATTTAGTTGTTGGTTGATGGTTGTTGGTTGTTGGAAAGAGAGTTGATGGGGTTTGAAAACTGAAGTTTCTGTGGATTCGGGATGTCATAGCCCAGAGTGAAGTGGAAAGCCCGGCTGGAAACCTGACTGCCGTCAGGCAGGTAGCTCCTGATTACTTCGAAACTCGTAATGACAATTAAAATTATTTATTGATTTCGTTCGCTTTTGCAAACCAATAATCAGATAATTTATCATAATCTATTAGTGTTGCGGGGGCTTGTTTTACTAATCTTCCGCTGTTGAAGGCGCGTTCTAAAATAGTTTCTATGAGGTAATCTTCGTTGACTTCGTAAGGTGCATAACCCGTTTTTAGACTAATATCAAATAATTTTGCTGTGGTGTTTGACCAAAATGCTTTCCAGCCGCTTTTGTGTTCTTTTATTAAATCGAAGGTGGTTTGACCAGTTTGGCGGTAGATTAATTTCACGAGAATTTGCCCTTGTTTGCGAGATAATTTTTTGAGTTTATCGGTAAATTCATTCTCGATATAATCTTCTACGATTTTGAAATATTTTCGTTTGTCTCTGTTTGATTTGAGAATTGCCATATTTTTATTCAAGCCAGTCAATCTTTCGGAAGCAATTTTTGCAAATGGATATACTTTATAAACTCGGTTTTGAAGAATCAAAAATTGTTTTTTGCTTTCAGGATCTAGTTTGTATTTGTGAATGATAACTTCTTCCAAAAGGATTGGGTCTTTAAGAATAGTGTCATTTTCTTCACTAAATTGTTGCACTTTCAGCGTGTCTAATTTTACTACTTGAGCAAAAGAACTTAAAGAAAGTAGGAGGCAAAAAAGTATATAGTGAACTATTTTCATTTGAAACGTTATTTATTTGTAAAAATATACTTTATATATAACAAGTGTGATGCCAAATTTATAAATTAGCGAAAAAATATTATATGAGTGCAAAATCGATATTGAAAGACACGTCAATTGCTTTTTTAGAGCAGTATTTAAATAATGCTTCGCCAACAGGTTTTGAAGCAGAAGGACAGAAGATTTGGATGGATTATTTGAAACCTTACGTGGATACCTTTATCACGGATACTTACGGGACGGCTGTGGGAGTTATCAATCCTGACGCGCCTTACAAGGTAGTTATTGAAGGGCATTCGGATGAAATTTCTTGGTATGTAAATTATATCACGGATAACGGATTGATTTATGTTATCAGAAATGGTGGTTCGGATCATCAAATTGCACCTTCAAAAATTGTTAATATTCACACTAAAAACGGAATTGTAAAAGGTGTTTTTGGATGGCCTGCAATTCACACTCGAAATCGAGATAAAGAGGAAAATCCAAAAATAAGTAACCTTTTTATTGACACTGGTTGCGACAATAAAGCGGATGTTGAAAAAATGGGAATTCACGTGGGTTGCGTAATTACGTATCCTGATGAGTTTATGATTATGAATGAAAACAAATTCGTTTGTCGTGCAATTGACAACAGAATGGGCGGTTTTATGATTGCCGAAGTAGCGCGTTTGCTTCATGAAAATAAAGTAAAATTACCTTTTGGATTGTATATTACCAATTCTGTTCAGGAAGAAGTGGGTTTGCGAGGTGCCGAAATGATTACGAAAACTATAAAACCAAACGTTGCAATTGTAACCGATGTTTGCCACGATACCTCAACGCCAATGATAGATATGAAAATTGAAGGCGAGATAAAAATTGGGAAAGGTCCAGTTATTACATACGCGCCGGCAGTTCAAAATAATTTAAGAGAATTGATTTTAGCTGCTGCTTTGGCAAATGAAATTCCGTTTCAAAGATTGGCATCGTCACGAGTTACAGGTACTGATACCGATGCTTTTGCGTATAGCAATGGCGGAGTTGCGTCGGCATTAATTTCACTTCCTTTGCGATACATGCATACCACTGTGGAAATGGTGCATCGTGAAGACGTTGAAAATGTGATAAAATTGATTTACGAAAGTTTATTGAAAATCGAAAATAACGAATCGTTTTCTTATTTTAAATAGAAATCTTTTGGATATTTACCATCCGAAAAAGTTTGATATATGAAATACATTTACATAATGCTAAACCTATTTGTAGGAACTTTCCTTTGGTCAATCATTGAACCTAAGGAAAGTTTTACCTGCTTTTTGGAAATCTTTCCTGCCCTACTCGGTGTTTTGGTTTTAGTGCTGACTTTCAAAAAGTTTCGCTTTACGAATTTCACCTATTTGATGATTCTACTTCATTGTATCATTTTATTTATTGGCGGACATTATACGTATGCAGAAGTTCCCTTGTTTGATTTCATCAAAGAAACCTTTCATCAAACCAGAAATAACTATGATAAAGTGGGACATTTTGCACAAGGATTTGTTCCTGCACTTATTATCCGAGAATTGTTTATCTGCAAAATGGTAATCAGCAATAAAAGCTTTTTCAACTTTATTATTGTTTCCATTTGTCTTGCTATAAGTGCTGCTTATGAATGGATTGAATGGGGAGTTTCTATTTCTACTGGAGATAAAGGCGATGCTTTTTTAGGCACTCAAGGAGATATTTGGGACACCCAATCCGATATGTTGTTTGCCACAATTGGTGCTTGTATAGCATTACTATTATTTTCTAAAATCCAGGATAAGCAGATTGAAATGTAAATGTGTCGAAAATCTTAATGTCTTAATGTTGAATATAAAAAAAGAGGCTGTTCTAATCGAACAGCCTCTTTTGGAGGCTGTTCGATTAGAACAGCCTCTTTTGGTATGTAAAAAACAGGTTCTCTGCTTATTTAACTTCTTCGTAGTCCACATCTTGAACATTGTCACCTTGCGCTTCTTGTGGTTGCGCTTCAGCTTGTTGACCTTGTTCTCCTTGAGCGTACATAGCTTCTGTAGCTACTTTCCAAGCTGCATTGATATTATCCAATCCTGATTGGATTGCTGTAATATCTTGAGATTGGTGTGCCATTCTCAATTCTGTCAATGCATATTCGATTGCTGTTTTGTTTTCATCAGATAGTTTGCTACCTAATTCTTTCAATTGGCTTTCAGTTTGGAAAATCATTCCATCTGCTTCATTCAATTTTTCAACTCTTTCTCTAGCGATTTTATCTGCTCCAGCATTTGCTTCAGCATCTTTTTTCATTCTTTCGATTTCTTCAGATGTCAATCCAGAAGAAGCTTCGATACGAATATCGTGAGATTTTCCAGTTCCTTTATCTGTTGCAGAAACTTTGATGATACCATTGGCATCAATATCAAAAGTAACCTCAATTTGAGGAACTCCTCTTGGTGCTGGTGGAATACCATCTAAGTTAAAACGACC
>CANINJ010000231.1 GCA_947468985.1 Bacteroidota bacterium | reverse complement strand
TCTAAGTACACGACTCATGATTCATGCCTTTTTGATATTTTCAAAGTTACCTTTTTTTGTGGTAGAAATAAAGAGAAGTTATCAACAAAAAAGATGTGAATTCAAATTCTATAGCAGTGGCAATGGGAGTATTTATAGCAGATGACTCGGATTTGTCCCCGCATCGGATATCGCGGATTTACTTTGTCAGTTCGCTATCGCTCGGGTGCAATCCGTGCCCACAAAAACAAGAAAATAATTGTGATGAGATTGCCTCGTTCCTCGCAATGACATTCTAAAACTATTACGGATGCGACAACTAATTGCCCTCAATACTACTATAAATTTAGCATCTGAAATAAATTCAGATTGACAATACAGAAAATGACCATTCCATTAGCCCCGATTGAGGCGGTATCCTCGAAGCGCAGCGGAGAGATTGAGCCGAAAGCAGGAATTGCAATTCCAAATACAAAAGGACAATCCGCTTCAAAAGAAAAAGAAAATGCTGTGAAATAGAAGTGGATAATTTGCGTGGAATTTAACGGATTAAGGCAAAATGCCCTTTCAATTCTGTTCCGTCTTGAAGGATTGCTTTGTACCAATAATCGCTTGCAGGTAAAGGTTTTCCGAGTAAAGTTCCATCCCAAGTTAGGTTTTTCTTGTTCAGATAGGTAATTAATTTTCCATATCTGTCAAAAATTGCAATGGTGGTATTGTTGATAAATTGAAAACCTTCCATACTGAAAAAGTCGTTGTAGGTGTCGCCGTTTGGAGTGAAAAACTTTGGAATTATTATTAATGTAAAATCGAAAGTGGCTATGCCGCAATTGTTTTTTTCTCGAACATACGCTTTTTTAAGTCCTCCTATTGTGTTTTCAAAAACATTGGAACTTTGGTAATTTATGCCGTCTAAAGAATATTCGTAATCGCCCGAAACGGCAGTTATTATTGTTACTTGCCGATCGTCAATTACTACGTTTGTGATAATTGGAATGAGGTTTTCGGTTACAACTATTGTTTTTAAATTCGTGCATCCATTAGGGCTTGTAACCCTAACGGTGTAGGTTCCGGGACTGGTAACACTGATGCTTTTGGTGGTTTCGGTGGTTGACCAATTGTAGGTTACGTTGTTAATTCCAGCATCTAAAAGGACTGATTTTGTTTCGCATAAAATGGCGGTTTCGTTTTGAACAATTGCAGGAATTGGATTCATAGTGAGTTGAACAGCGGTTCGATTTATACTTACGCAGGTATTTAATGTGTAGGATTCTGCATAGAAAATCCCAGCGTTTGAGGGCGTGAAAGCCACAGAATTGCTTTGTAATAAGGTTCCGCCTGTTGCGGCAGCATACCAATTGACACTTTCAGAACCCAATGTAGTAACTGATAATGCAGGAATTGGGTCGTTATTACATATATTAATATTGCCGTTGCTTAATGGTGCCAGCGGTTTAGGTTTTATTAGAATACTGAAAATTTCAGAAATTGTAGAACAGAATGCATTGTTTAAATTGGCAACATCTTGTGCTACTTTTACTCGGTAATAGTGCGTTATTGTTATGTTTGGAGTGGTGTAATTGATGGTGTTTGCGCCAGTAATATCATTCCAAATCACATTGTCTAAACTCTCTTGCCATTGAAAAACGTGAGGAGTTATTCCTGAGCTAATGACTTGTAAATTGATATTTATGGGAGAAACATCTTCACAAACAGTATAAGTATTTCCGGTTGTTGCTGTTGTACCAATAGTTGTGAAATCGCCACAAGAGCGAAACATAATATCGTCAATGGCTAGGTCGTTTCCGCAACCACCAACACCGTTATTTCTCATTTTTAAAACTACAGAAGTTTGACCTATTCCAGTTGTAAATACCAAACCATATTGTGTCCAAATTGGTGATGCAGTAGGGTTAATATCGCCTGTATTTCCTGATTGTAAAAGGATAGTTTCTGTTGCATTCCAAATTTCAAAAGTTACATTTATTGGAATACTATTTCCAGAACAAGCAGTTGAAGTTGAATTTGAGACATTCATCAACCAAGATGAAAATTCAAAAGTGGTATTGACGCACAATCCAGAAACGACTCTTTTGTAAAACTCACTTGGCGTGAAACTTGCATTTACAATTAATGATTTTCCATTTGTTCCATTCGGTTGATTATCGGGAGTGTGATCGGGTGAATCGTGCCAAGAACCGTATTGATTGGTTCTGTAATATAACGTATAAAGTCCGTCGCCTGGCGTTCCAGCGATAAAAGTATAGGATGTTACACCTGCTGGCAATGCGGGACCATAATCAGTTCCGCTTCCAAAATCTTCTGTGAAAATGGGAATACCTTTACTACCATTGCAAAAGCCTAACTGACCAAAAGTAGGGATAGCTGAGAATAGTATTAAAAGTAAAAAGGTATTTATTTTCATTTTAAATTTCTTGATAAAAAAAGCTGTCAAAAATGACAGCTTTTCTTTAAATTTAATTAATATTGTTTAAGCTAATTTTTTATCTAAATTCTCTTGAATAGCAGCTAAGAAACCTTCAGTTGTTAAATAATTGTCGGAAGTAATTTTATCTTCATAAATTAAAACCGCCAAATCTTTAGTCATTTTTCCGCTTTCGACAGTGTCAATGCAAACTTGTTCCAAGGTATGACAAAAATCTATTAACGCTTGATTTTCATCTAATTTACCTCTGTGTTCCAAACCTCTTGTCCAAGCAAAAATACTTGCAATTGGGTTTGTAGAAGTTGCTCTTCCTTTTTGGTGTTCTCTAAAATGTCGTGTTACGGTTCCGTGTGCTGCTTCAGCTTCAACAGTTTTTCCATCAGGAGTTACCAATACGGATGTCATTAATCCTAAAGAACCAAATCCTTGTGCAACGGTATCTGATTGAACATCTCCATCATAGTTTTTACAAGCCCAAACAAATCCTCCACTCCATTTCATCACAGAAGCTACCATATCATCAATTAATCGATGCTCATACGTAATTCCAACTTTTTCAAATTCTGCTTTGTAACTCGCTTGATATACTTCTTCAAAAATATCTTTGAAACGACCGTCGTAGGCTTTCAAAATAGTATTTTTAGTAGAAAGATATAAAGGCCATTTTTTTGTCAATGCCATTTGGAATGAAGAATGTGCAAATCCGAAGATACTTTCGTCTGTATTGTACATTGCCATTGCAACGCCATCACCTTCAAAATCATAAACTTCCCAAGTTTTCGTTTCTCCTTCTTCAGGAACAAAAGTCATTGTTAGTTTTCCTTTTCCTTTGATAACGGTATCTGTAGCTTTATATTGATCTCCAAAAGCATGACGACCAATTACGATTGGTTTTGTCCAACCTTGTACGTATCTTGGAACATTACTCATAATGATTGGTTCACGGAAAACTGTTCCTCCTACAATATTTCTGATAGTTCCGTTTGGAGATTTCCACATTTTTGAAAGATTAAATTCTTTCACGCGTTCTTCGTCAGGAGTAATAGTAGCGCATTTAATACCAACATTATATTTTTTTATAGCTTCAG
>CANINJ010000230.1 GCA_947468985.1 Bacteroidota bacterium | reverse complement strand
ATGTGCCAAATTCTAGTAAAATTTCAGATTTAATCTTCTAATTATGAAAGCATTATATATAAAAATCAGATTCTATTTTAAAAACCTAGTAACTATTATTACACTATTAATACTATCAAACTGTGGAACTATTGATTCTTTGGAGGTTGATAATTTCTCTGTTTTTAATTCCGATTCAAAATACAATTCGGATGAATTTCGTAGGTATTCAGAAAATATCCAACCGCCATTAATTGAGTTTTTATTGGACAATACAGATATTGAAAGTTTGAAATTTAATGATAATATCAAAAAAGTTTGTGATTATACCAAGTTTCCATATAAAACTATCGACATAAAAAAATGGGATAACAATCCTTCTTTTTCGCCAACTACAAGGGTAATTTGTTTATCAAATACAATCAAATTAAGCGAAGCGGGAATTGCAAAAATTACCGAATTTGTGGCTAACGGTGGAACCTTTTTTTATCCAATTGCAAATGAAGATAATAGAATATCCTTTCTTTTAGGATTTAAACCCGAAGCCGATCATTATACTGACATAACTGCCAAAGGATTTTATTTCAAATATCCAATTTTGCCTGATTTTAAAGGAGTTAAAATGAATGTTGATGAATTGCATTATGGATTCGCAAAAGAAAATTTCTCAAAAAAAATAAAAATATTAGCCACAGCGGTCAATGATGTAAACTTTCCAATTGTATTAGAAAATCAAGTCGGTAAAGGGAAAGTCATCCTTTTTAATTTTCAAAAATCATTTGAAAAAAGAGACAGAGGATTATTATTTGCGGGGATTTTAGAGGGTTTAGAAGGAATTCCATATCCTATTGCTAATACAAGCACCATATTCTTGGATGATTTTCCGTGTCCGTTATTTGATATAAAAAGTGAACCAATCGCTTCTGAAATGAATCTTTCTTCCAAAGATTTCGTGAAAAATGTTTGGTGGCCAGATATGTTAAAAATCGCAAAACGGTTTAATATTAGCTATTCCGTTTTGTTAACTTTTGATTATAAAAACAAAGTTGAACCGCCATTTTTGTTCAATCAATGGGATTATAATAAAATTAAATTTGATGACAAAGTGGAATCTTTGAGCGAATGGTTTGTGAAAGATGCCAAGAAATGCGGTCACGAATTGGCATTTCATGGATACAATCATTCGGAGTTAAATAAGCAATTATGGAAAAACCCAGATTTCATTTTAACATCATTAAATGCGGTTAAGAAAAAATGGGACGTAAGTGATTTTGGAATATTGCCAATTTCGTATGTTCCGCCTTCAAATTATATTGATAAAATGGGGATTAATAAACTCAAAAATGGGATGCCTTCAATTAAATACATGTGTAGTAGTTATAATGGGGAATTATCGGATGGGGAAAATCGGGAATTTGATTTTGATCCCTATAACAAGGATTTGTTTGATTATCCTCGAATTACGTATGGATATTATTTAAATAACATACAAAAATACAGCCAAGAATCGGCCTATTTATATACTGGAATTTGGACACATTTTGTTCATCCTGATGATGTTTATCAAATTAGTTCACACAATGACGGCACGCAAGGCGATTTTGATTCAAGAAATCCATTGAATTTGGGTTGGCATAAAACCAAAGGAAAAAATGTTGGAATGTATTCTGAATTTACCAATTATCTAAAAGAAATGACAAATTTATTTCCTCAAATCCGTTTTTTAAATGCTGGTGAAGCGGCAAATATTGTATTGGATTGGCGCGCTTCAAATTTTAATTTTAATTCTAATAATGGAAATATTACCGTTGAAGAATTGAAACCTGAAGAATCAATTTCTGACAAGCAATATTGGTTTATGTACGTAAGTTCGGAAAATACTGCAAAAATAGAAGCATCACTTAAAAATCAAATCGTTCGCTTTTCAAAAACGCCATTTTTGACAGGAAATTTATACACACTTTTTACAACTGCTTCCAAATTAAGCTTGCCAGATTTGAACTATTTTCCCGAATATGAAAGAAATCAGGCTGTAGAAACTGCTAAATTTCAAACCAAACAATTTCAAGAAAATGTAGCTAAATATAAATTAGCACTAAAATTGGATGCCATCGATTCTGATAAATTATTGAAAATTGAAATTTTAGATTTGAAACAAAAAATGCTTTCAGACGCAAAAATTGATTCTGTCACATGGAATAAATACACAGAATACATGAATTGGGATGAGAAAGGGCAGAGCGTTTGGAGTTTGTTAGAAGAACATTGCAAAAAATATCCATTTCCAGAAAACATTATGTATTCCAAAGAGTTAAATAAATTAGTAGAATATCCGAATGATTTGATAAAAGAAAAATGGATGAGTGCACAAATGCTTGTAACACCTAATGATATAGCACTTTTGAATAATTACATTGCTGATTTTTATACGCCTGAAAATCAAAATAAAATTAAAATTGCATTGCTAAATTTATTAGAATACGATAGTAGTTTTGATACTTTCTGCCTCTATTTACAAAATCTATTGACATATGAACCTAAAGAAGCTTTGGATGAATTGCGACTGATTTTACCATCCAATAAATACAAAAGCTTGGCTGAAGATGTTTGCTGGCTATATGTAGATAATAATGACTATAAAAAAGCCTATGATTGGGCATTTTATGCTGTGAATATTGATTTTGCAACTAGAATGTCTTGGCTAATTGAGTTAAAATCATATTCGTTTTTAGAATCTGAATATAATAAATACATTCTTGAAAACCCAAATGATAATAAAGTAAAAGTTGTAATGAGTACTGTATATTTTGATATTGGAAAATTTAAGGAAGCTTGGATTTTAACGAATTCATTACCCGAAAGTCCACAAAAAGAGAACTTAAAAGCAGTTTTAAATAAAGAAGTTATTTATGTTGAAACAGATTTACAACAAGAATTGCTTTTAAAGTATTCGGATCTTTTTTATTCTAATATAAAGCAGGGTTTATTAAGCTTAAATAGAAAACAATTCGGGAATTTCGTTGAAGTTAATTCTTCAATGGAAAGTAATAAAACAGATGCCTCAGCATTAAAAAATGAGGTTTCTTATAATATACATGACAAAGGTAAAAACCTACATTCTCTTGCATTTACTTTTAGTAAGATGTATAAAATTAACTTTGAAATTGAAGATCCTGATAATATTTCACATACTATTTACGGACTTCAATATCAATTTAGTAATCCTGAAAACTTCGAAAAATTGCAATATTGGTCGAAAATTAGAGGAGAATACAGCGATTTTGGGAAGTATTATTTTCAATTTGGATTAGGTGGAAATTATTCTAAAAATAAGAAATTTACCTCTGCAGAAATTAAAATATCCCCAGCAGAAACAGGTCCTGCCTATAGTAAAAACATCTATCGAACTCAGGGGAATCTATATCACGATGGATATTTGTTTGGATTAATAAATGCAAGTATTTCATTAGAGGCCAATTATTATACTAAAAGCAAAACAAATGATGTGGCAACTACTTCAGATTCGTACCAAGTTTCTGCTACAACTAAAATTGGGTTAAACAGATCGGAAGAGCGT
>CANINJ010000229.1 GCA_947468985.1 Bacteroidota bacterium | reverse complement strand
TTCCCCTTCACAAACTAATTGTTGGATAACATTTAAAACAATTGTAGTTGATTTTCCGCTTCCTTTTGGTGAAATTACAATGCAATCTGAACCGCTTTTTAAGGTTGAAAATGTTTCTTGTTGCAAATCATTTGCTTCCGTTAACCCAATTTCAATTAAGGCTTCTTGTAATTTTTCGTTTATTTTTTTTAATTTCATTTATTTTATTGTTATTTACTTGCAAACAATTGCACATCAGTCTCAGAAATTTCATTGCCGCCAAGAATGATTAAGCGTTCTACTACATTTCGTAACTCCCGAATATTTCCAGTCCAATCGTATTCTTGTAACAATTTAATTGCCTTTTTAGAAAAAGTCTTTGGGGCAATTCCTTGTTCCGCAGCAATTTTTTCAGTAAAATGTTCGATAAGCAATGGAATGTCGTCTCTTCTTTCGTTCAATCCAGGTACTTTTATCAAAATTACCGCCAAACGATGGTACAAATCTTCTCTAAAACGACCCTCTTCTATTTCCTTTTTTAAATCTTTATTGGTAGCAGCAATTACGCGAACGTCAACTTTGATGTCTTTGTCGGCACCAACTCGTGTTATCATATTTTCCTGCAACGCTCGTAAAACTTTGGCTTGCGCCGATAAACTCATATCGCCAATTTCATCTAAAAAAAGGGTTCCTTTATCAGCCGCTTCAAATTTTCCAGCACGGTCTTTAATTGCAGATGTAAAAGCACCTTTTACGTGTCCGAATAATTCACTTTCTATTAATTCAGATGGAATTGCAGCACAATTCACTTCAATTAATGGAAAATTAGCGCGTTCACTTTTTTCGTGCAATTGATGCGCAACCAATTCTTTTCCAGTTCCATTTGGACCTGTAATTAGAACACGAGCTTCTGTTATTGCGACTTTTTTAACCATTAATTTAATATGATTAATTGCTTCGCTTTCGCCAATCATTTCATAGTTTTTACTGACAATTTTCTTAAGAATTTTGTTTTCAACTACGAGTTGTTTTTTGTCCAATGCATTCCGAACCGTATTCAATAATCGATTCAAATCGGGCGGTTTTGAAATATAATCAAAAGCACCCAAACGCATTGTTTGTATGGCAGTTTCCATATCGCCGTGACCCGAAATCATAACAATTGGAATTTCTGGTTTTATTTTTTTTACGGCTTGAAGCACTTCAACTCCGTCCATTTTTGGCATTTTGATATCGCACAAAACCAAATCGTAATCGTTATTTTTGATTTTTTCAAAACCGATTAAACCATCTTCAGCATCTTCTACTTGGTACGTGTCATTTTCTTCGGAAAGTATCTTTGTGAGTACTCTTCGAATCGATGCTTCATCTTCTATGATTAATATTCTTGACATATCTTATTTTTTAGCCCCGATTGCAGTGAAAATCCCACGCTTTTTAGCGTGGATTGTAACGGAAAGCGGGAAATAGCTCCAAATTATTTTAATATTTCAACCATTTATACAATTCCCTCCAAGTTGGTTTTTTTCCATACATTAAAATTCCAACTCGATAAATTTTTGCGGCAAACCAAACTACAAAAAAGAAGGTTCCAAATAGTATGGTAACTGAAATTGCAATTTGCCACCAAGGTACGCCAAATGGAATTCTCATAAGCATTACGATGGGCGAAGTGAGCGGAATCATTGAAAAAACTGTTGCAATTGTTCCGTGTGGATCATTCATTACAGTGAAAAATCCGATGTAAACTCCCAATACCAAAGGCATAATTATTGGTAATAAAAATTGTTGCGAATCGGTTTCGTTGTCAACAGCAGCACCGATTGCCGCATAAAATGAACTGTATAAAAAATACCCGCCGATGAAATAAACCACAAAACTTATTAAGATGGTTGCAATGGGCAAATTCCATAATTCCTTAATATACATTTGTGCTACACCTGCAAATTCCTGTTGCGCAGAATGTAACATTTCGGGTGGAATTTTGGCTGTTGGACTTGCATTTATACCCAAAAATATAGAAGCCGAAAACATCAAAATGAGTCCAATTATTGCCCAAATAAAGAACTGCAAAATGCCTGCTAATGACGTTCCGATAATTTTTCCCATCATTAATTGGAAAGGCTTTACAGATGAAATAATGATTTCAACAATTCGATTTGTCTTTTCCTCGATGACACTTCGCATCACCATATTTCCATAAATGATGATGAACATCATAATTAAGTATCCGAAAGCACCGCCAATTGCGATTTTTATTTCGTTGAGTCCTTTTAAACTGTCTTCACCTGTCGCTTTTTTTAATTCGATATTGACATTTGCTTCTGCATTTCTAATTGCCAAAGTATCTAGTTTCGCAGTTTCGAAATTTTCTTTTGTGATTTTTTTTGCAATAATATCTTGCACATTTTCAACGAAAGTGATGCTTGGACTGTCATTTGAAATGTATTGAACTTTGTTTTCCAATGTTATATAATCCGCTATTTTTGGAATATAAATTAGACCTTCGTAGCTTTCATTGATTAAACTGTCCTTGATAATTTTTAAATCAATGGGCGATAAATCGATATATCTGTATTCCTCGGAATTTTTAAATTCAGAAACAAAAAGTCCCGTTTCATCGTGAATGGCAACTACTTTTACGTCGGCTTTCATTGAACCTAAATAACCTACAAAAGCAGCAATTCCAACAAAAAGTAACGGACTCAAAAAGGTCATTACGATGAAAGATTTATTTCGCACTTTTGCGATAAATTCTCTTTTTATAATTAATGTTAATATGCTCATATTGGATTTCTGATTTATTGACTTACAGTTTGGATAAAAATATCGTTTACGCTTGGAATTTTTTCTACAAAATGGGTTACTTGTCCCCGTTGTGTCAAAATATTCAAAAGCTCATTTGGCGTTGCTGTTCCCAGTTGAATTTCTAATTTTAATTCGTTATTTAAGGACTTGAAATTAGTTTGCGAAACGGTATGTTTTTGAGTAATATCATACATCAAGCCTTCAACATTATCCGTCAAAATTCCTACTTCAAAACTATTGGTTCTGAATTGTTTTTTGACATCATCTAATTTGCCTTCAATTAATTTATTGGATTTATGAATGAGTGCAATATGATCACACAATTCTTCCACGCTTTCCATTCGATGCGTTGAGAAAATAATTGTAGAACCTTGCTCTCTTAAAGCTAATATTTCGTCTTTTATAAGATTGGCATTTACTGGGTCAAAACCAGAAAAAGGTTCGTCGAAAATCAATAATTTTGGCTTGTGCAAAACACAAACTACGAATTGGATTTTCTGCGCCATTCCTTTAGAAAGTTCTTGGATTTTCTTGTTCCACCAACCTTGAATTTCCAATCTATCAAACCAATAATCGAGTTGAATTTTAGCTTCTGCTTTTGACAATCCTTTCATTTGAGCCAAATACAAACACTGTTCGCCAACTTTCATTGTTTTATACAAACCGCGTTCTTCGGGAAGATAACCAATATATTGTATGTGTTTGGGTTGCAATTTCTCGCCATCAAGAATTATTTCGCCACTATCGGGCATTGTAATTTGATTTATGATACGAATT
>CANINJ010000228.1 GCA_947468985.1 Bacteroidota bacterium | reverse complement strand
GAAAGGTTTTCTGAAAAATTTATGGTAGAAGATAATAAAAATATAATCTTAAGAATTTATATAGTTGCAGTTGTCATCTTTTTAATGGCGCTTGCAATCGTAGTAAAAATCACTAATATCCAATGGGTAGAAGGTGATTCTTTGCGCAATTTAGCCAAAGAACGTTCTATAAGAAATTTTGTTATTCCATCTAATAAAGGAAATATTTATTCGTCTGATGGAAGTTTATTGGCAACATCAATTCCAAATTATACTATTCGATTTGATGCAATGGCGCCAGATTCTAAGGATTTCCATAAAAATATCAAACCTTTATCGGATTCATTAGCTGTTTTATTTAAAAAGCCAAGTAGTTTTTTTCAATTGGAATTAACAGCGGCAAGAACTAACAAAAACAGATTTTTGTTAGTTGCAAGAGATTTGAGTTACACGGAATATATGCGAATTAAGAGTTTTCCTTTATTCAAATTAGGAATTTATAAAGGCGGAATTATAATTGACCAAAAAACAATTAGAAAACATCCAATTGGAGAAATTGCGCAAAGAACTATTGGTTATGAGCGCATTACACCTGAAGGATTGCCTGATGGAAAAGGAATTGAATGGGCATTTAGAAAATATTTAAACGGAAAAGACGGAAAAGTGCTTAAGCAAAAAATTGCAAAAGGGCAGTGGAAACCTATCCGTGATGTCAATGAAGTCGAGCCGCAAGATGGCTATGATGTTATTTCTACCATTGATGTTTATATTCAAGATATTGCACACCATTCATTATTAGAACAACTTGAAAAATACAAAGCCGATCACGGTTGTGTGGTTGTTATGGAAACTAAAACGGGTCAAGTTAAAGCGATTTCTAATTTAGGAAAAGTTGCAGAAGGCGTTTATTCGGAAACTACAAACTATGCAATTGCTGAATCTCACGAACCTGGTTCAACCTATAAATTGGCTGATTTAATGACGCTTTTAGAAGACAAAAAAGTAGATACAAGCGCCGTTTATAATACGAATGGTGGAGTAATTACTTATTTTGGAAAGAAAGTTGCAGATTCTCACGAAGGCGGTTACGGAATTATTTCATTGGCAAAAGGATTTGAAAAGTCATCAAATACCGTAATGGTTCAGGCGGTTTATAATAATTATAAAAATAATCCTTCTCAATTTGTAAATCATTTGGACGCTTATGGTTTGAATTCTCGATTGGGATTGCCATTTCAAGGAGAAGGTAAACCCTATATTCCTCAGCCTACAGATAAAACGTGGTCAAATCTTTCACTTCCGTGGATGGCTTTTGGTTACGGAGTTTCTATCACGCCTTTGCAAACGTTGACGTATTATAATTCTGTTGCAAATAATGGAGAAATGGTAAAACCACAATTCGTTTCTGAGATAAAAGAATGGAATAGAACGGTGGTAAAATTCAATAAAAAAGTCATCAATCCTAAAGTTTGTTCGCAAGAAACGATTCTAAAATTGAAAGCTGTTTTGGAAAATGTTGTTAAAAGAGGAACGGCATCAAAATTATATTCTAAAGATTTTTCGATGGCTGGAAAAACGGGAACAGCTCAAGCAAATTATGCGACTAACGGCGGTGCAGACAAGCATTATATTTCGTCATTTGTAGGTTATTTTCCTGCGGATGTACCTAAATATTCTTGTATTGTTGTCGTTCACGATCCGGATGCTTCCAATAATAATTATTACGGAGCAGATGTTGCTGGACCAGTTTTTAAAAGAATAGCGCAAAAGATTTTTACCGATTCGCCAACGAGAAATGAAGTGAAAAATTTGGATAAAAAGAATCCTACACAAGAAAAAAATTACTCGGATTACTATGCAAAATCGCAAGAAAAAAAGAATGTAATTCCAAATTTAAAAGGAATGTCAGGAATGGATGCGGTTGCTTTATTGGGGAATCTTAAAGTAAAAGTTAAAATAATAGGTGTTGGAAAAGTTAAAAAACAATCCATTAATCCAGGAGTAGCAATTACAAGTGAAGCAACTATAATATTAGAATTGTCGTGATAAATCTAAAAGAAATACTTTGGAAAGTAGCAATTGAAGCAGTTAATGGTTCGACGGATGTTGCTATTGAAAAAATGGAATTTGATTCCAGAAAAATTTCTGAGAACGACGTTTTCATTGCCATTCGCGGAACGATTTCTGACGGGCACGATTTTATTGAAACCGCTATTAATAAAGGAGCAATTGCAATAATTTGCGATACATTTCCAGAAATAATAGTTACAGGAATTACTTATATAAAAGTAAAAGACACGAATAAAGCGATGGCTTTTATGGCGGCAAATTATTTTGAAAACCCGTCTCAAAAACTAAAGTTGGTTGGAATTACAGGAACTAATGGAAAAACTACGGTGGCTTCTTTATTGTATCAATTGTTTCAAAAAGCAGGATATAAAGTAGGGTTGCTTTCCACGGTGAAAATTCTGGTTGACACCAAAGAATACAAGGCAACACATACCACACCGGATTCAATTACGATTAATCAGTATCTAAAAGAGATGGTTGACGAAGGTGTTGAATATTGTTTTATGGAAGTGAGTTCTCATGGAATTCATCAAAAAAGAACAGAAGGGTTACAATTTGCTGGAGGCGTTTTCACCAATTTATCTCACGATCATTTAGATTACCATCCTACATTTTCGGAATATAGAGATGTCAAAAAATCGTTTTTTGATAATTTACCTAAAACAGCTTTTGCATTATCAAATAGTGATGATAAAAACGGAAGCGTAATGTTACAAAATACTGCGGCAAGAAAATTGACGTATGCCTTGAAAACCTATTCTGATTACAAAGCGCAAATATTAGAAAATCAATTGTCGGGATTGCTATTAAAAATCAATGACAATGAAGTTTGGGTTCGGTTGATTGGAACATTTAATGCTTATAATTTATTAGCAATTTATGGAACTGCGGTTGAATTAGGATTAGAGTCATTAGAAGTTTTGCGATTATTATCTGAATTAGAAAGTGTTTCTGGACGTTTCCAATTCATCGTTTCAAAAGGTAATATTACGGCAATTGTAGATTATGCTCATACGCCAGATGCTTTAGAAAACGTGTTGAAAACGATAAATGACATTAGAACCAAGAACGAACAACTGATTACCGTTGTGGGTTGTGGTGGTGACCGAGACAAAACAAAACGCCCAATAATGGCAGATATCGCATCGACTTTAAGCGATAAAATAATTATTACTTCGGACAATCCAAGAACGGAAAATCCTGAAACGATAATTGCAGAAATGGAACAAGGTGTTGCACCTCAGAATTATAAAAAAACAGTTTCTATTTCCGATAGAAAGCAGGCAATTAAAGCGGCTTGTCAATTGGCTCAAGCCAATGATATTATTCTAATTGCTGGAAAAGGGCACGAAACATATCAGGAAATTAATGGTATTCGCCACGATTTTGATGATATGAAAATAGTAAAAGAAATGTTAGATCAATTGAACAAATAAACCAAAAATTATGCTGTATTATTTATTTGAATACCTACATAAAATATTAAACGTTCCAGGAACTGGAGTGTTTCAATATAT
>CANINJ010000227.1 GCA_947468985.1 Bacteroidota bacterium | reverse complement strand
AATTTGATGTGATTATGTGTTTGGATTAATTGCCATCAAATATTTTTTTGGCGTGGTAGCAAATTTCTTTTTGAAAGCGGCGATAAAATGACTTCCTGTGCTGTAGCCAATTTTCAAACCCACTTCATTTACATTATAGGAACCGCTGTCAAGTAATTTTCGAGCGCAATCCATTTTGTAATCAAACAAAAACCCGTAAACAGTATCACCATAAATTTGTTTGAAACCCATTTTTAATTTCTTTAAATTCAATCCTACTTGGTCTGCTAATTCTTGTAAACCTGGCGGTTCTGCCATATTTGCAATTACAATTTCCTTTGCTTTTTTAATTTTCATTACATTTTCTTCGTCTATCAAAAACGGACATTGTTCGGCATCTGGATCTTCGGAACGATTGAAATACAAACTCAATAATTCGTATCCTTTTCCTTTATAATATAGGTTTTTAATATTTGGATGTAAATTATAATGAAACAATTGGCTCAATACAATTGCCATCGAAGGGCTAATATCACTTTCGTTATAATATTTTTTATCCTGATTTTCACCACTCAAAAAAGGGATATAACTGGCTTCTGTAGAAAATAAAGCGTGAAATTTTTTGATAGAAATTATCACAGAAATCACCCAAGTTTGAGGTTCTAATATTAAATTTAATGGCAATTCCTTCTGTGGGTTATAAAGCAACAACGATTTTTCTTCTTTCAAATCTAAGGTGTAATTCCCTTGATTGAAAATAAATTTTGCTTTCCCTTTGATGCCAAAATGAAATTGAATAAGTCCTTGACTTATTTGTTTTTCAACTTGAAATGTTTCATTTCCATCGTTTTGAAAGCGAATTAGAATAAAATCATCTTCAATTTTTATAACTTCTTGAGAACCCATAGCGGTATTTTTTTATTAAAAAAGTGATAATTATCATGTTGTTTTATTTAGAATGACTCTAAATTAATAACCCTAAACAACCATATTTCAGTACAAAAATAGATATTTTTATTCAAAAGTAACGATTTATAATCAAAAAATCTCATAGCGACACAAATAGTCCTTTAAGCGTTGTTTTTATAAAAACTATAATTATAATTTTGTTAAACTTTATAGAAAGTGAATATATGAAAAATAATCAATCGAAACAGCTCTATTTTTATTCTGTCGGATTAAGCTATAAAAAAGCAGATGCCGAGATGAGGGGAAAATTCAGTTTAGACTCTGCCGCCAAAACTCGTTTGCTTGAACAAGCGAAATTGGAGGGAATTGAAAGTTTAATTGTGACGTCAACTTGCAATAGAACAGAGATTTACGGATTTGCAGAGCACCCGTTTCAATTGATAAAATTAATTTGCGAAAACAGTAACGGAACCGTTGAATCTTTTCAAGAAGTTGGTTTTGTATTTAAAGGTCAAGAAGCAATAAATCATATTTTTCAGGTAGGAACAGGTTTAGACAGTCAAATCCTTGGGGATTTTGAAATCATAAGCCAAATAAAATTGAGCTTTGCAGAGTCAAGATCGTTTGGATTAATCAATACCTATTTAGATCGATTAATAAATTCGGTGATTCAAGCCAGTAAAAAAATTAAAACCGATACCGAAATCAGTTCCGGAGCAACATCCGTTTCTTTTGCTTCTGTTCAATATATTATTAAAAATGTTGAGAATATTGGAAACAAAAATATTCTGCTATTTGGAACAGGAAAAATCGGAAGAAATACCTGTGAAAATTTGGTTAAACATACCAAAAATGAACAAATTACTTTAATTAATCGTACCAAGGACAAAGCCGAAAAATTAGCAGGAAAATTGAATTTGATAGTCAAAGATTATGCAGAATTACACCTTGAACTTCAAAAAGCCGATGTTGTTGTAGTGGCGACTGGCGCTCAAAATCCTACCATTGATAAAGCAATTTTGAATTTGAAAAAACCAATTTTGATTTTGGACTTATCAATTCCGAAAAACGTACACGAAAATGTAAAGGATTTGGAAGGCGTAACTTTAATTCATATGGATCATTTATCACAAATGACCGATGATACTTTGGAACGAAGAAAACAACATATTCCTGCTGCCGAAGCAATTATTGAAGACATCAAAATGGAATTTAATATTTGGATGAATGGTCGTAAACACGCACCAACAATCCACGCTTTGAAAGCAAAATTGAATGATATTGCCGCCAATGAATTGAATTTTCAGCGAAAAAAACTATCTAATTTTGATGAAGAACAAGCAGAATTAATTAGCAGCAGAATTATTCAAAAAATTACGAATCATTTTGCAAGCCACTTGAAAGATGAAAACACATCGGTGGACGAAAGTATTGATTTCATTGAAAAAGTTTTTCAAATTGGACAACAATTACCAGTGAAAACAATTTCAATAATTGAAGAAAAATACAAAATTACATTATCTTAAATATTTATATAAAACGCAATGATTCTTAGTTTTTTTAAGATTCAAAAAAAAGTAGTGAATGGCTCAAAAAGTGATACGTATTGGAACTCGTGATAGTGAATTAGCACTTTGGCAAGCACACACAGTAGAAAAAAAATTAAACGATTTAGGATATAAAACCGAAATTATTGCCGTAAAATCCACAGGCGATATTATACTTAACAAACCATTATATGAATTAGGAATTACGGGAATTTTCACAAAAAACCTTGACGCTGCTATGATTAATGGTCAAGTGGATATTGCGGTACATTCTATGAAAGATGTGCCAACAGCTTTGCCAATTGGAATTGTTCAAGTTGCCGTTTTAGAGCGTGCCAACGAAAAGGACATTTTAGTTTGTAAAAATAATTTGGATTTCTTAACAGGAAATGGAATTATTGCTACAGGAAGTTTGCGTCGTCAAGCGCAATGGCTGCATAAATATCCGACGCACAAAGTAGTTGATTTACGTGGAAATGTGAATTTGAGAATGCAAAAATTGAATGAAAGTGATTGGAACGGAGCCGTATTTGCAGCAGCTGGACTGGAACGCATCAACTTAAAACCAACTGCTTTTATCAATTTAGATTGGATGATTCCCGCGCCAGCACAAGGCGCAATGGTAATTGTAGCAATGGCAAATGACGAGTTTTGCAAAGAGGCAGTTTCAGAACTTAATGATCTTGAAACCGATATTTGTACCTATATAGAAAGGCAATTTTTAAAAACTTTGGAAGGCGGTTGTACAGCGCCAATTGGAGCAATTGCAAAATTCACCGAAGACACTATCGAATTTAAAGGCGCACTTTTTTCATTAGACGGAAAACAAAAATTTGAAGTCGAAAAAGTGGTGCCAATTGAACAATGGAAAAAATTAGGTTTTGAATTAGCCAAAGAAATTTTGAACAATGGCGGAGCAGAACTAATGAAAAATATTAAAGAAGCATTGAAAAAATAATGAGTACAATCCAAATTTTATCAACAAAAATACTTTCTGATAATCAGATACAGGCATTAGAATCTGCAAATTTTAATGTCATTGAAGCCGATTTTATTCAAATCAAAAATCAAAAATTTGAACTTAAAGAACTTAACGACAATTTGATTATTACAAGTCAAAATGCGGCCCAAAGTT
>CANINJ010000226.1 GCA_947468985.1 Bacteroidota bacterium | reverse complement strand
ATCTGCTTTTATGGAACCAATTGCAAGTTCTGCTTTTATTCTTATTGGCAATTTGTTGTTGTCATCTGAAATCCAAACCGTAAGACTTTCTTGCTCTTTAAAAACGCGTCCAGATTGAACTAAAGGGCGAAACACCATTGTAGAAATTTTCCCAAATTTAGTGTCAATATCTTCTCTGCCAATGAATTTTAACTTAAATTTTGTGGTTTCACCATCAAAAAACATATCAATTGCTATTGCCTCTCCAACCTTCAATTTGTCAACATTTGGATGATTTCTCAAATAATAAAAAGTAGAAACTATATCTTGAGTATTGTTTGGAATAGCTAGTGTTTTTTCGGTTTTGCTTTCGTAATCCTTCAATAATATATGATCCGTATCTTGATTAAAAAATCCTTCTTGGTTTTTGGTATAACCACCTTCGTCTATTTTTCTGACAAATTGATATGGATTTCCTGTAGTTTTATCAAAATAGCTTTCATATAAATCATCCACTTTGAAAAAGAATCTTGACATTCCTGTGGTATATCCTTTTCCAATAACGTGAAAAACTTTTTTATTATTTCGAAAGGCTTCTTGAACTTCTAAAGTAGCATATCCGGCATTAATAACACCATAATGAATTCTAAACTTGAACCATTCGCCAGTATCAAATGCATCTTCTTTCTGAGTGTCAAAACCTGCAAGAAGAATAAACATTAAGAAAGTAATCCCTTTTTTCATGGTTTTATTAATTGATTTAAATCAGCAAATGCAATTTTCGTTCCAAATGTATTAAAACAAAAAAACCCAATCAAATAATGACTGAGTTTTTATGCTATTAACCAACCAAAAAACTATAAATTATGAAAATTTATACAAAAATCAGGAAACCACTCCTTCTTTCTGAGTACAAAGATATTTAATTCGTTGAATTATATTTAGCAAAAAATGAACTTTAACATTTATTTTGCAAAGATAACTCCTTTTTGGTGTTAAAAATTGTGATATATTTATGATATCAGACTTATTTATAATGTTCCTCTCAAAGATTGCTCTCTTTCAATAGATTCGAAAAGCGCTTTGAAGTTTCCTGCCCCAAATCCTTTTGCTCCCATTCGCTGGATTATTTCGAAAAATAATGTTGGTCGATCTTGAACTGGTTTTGTAAAAATTTGTAATAAATAGCCATCTTCATCGGCGTCAACCATAATGGCTAATTTTTCAATTGCATTCAAATCTTCCTTCATCATGTCCATGTGAACTCCCAATCGTTCTGGAATTGCTTGATAATAAGCATGTGGGGGCGCCGATAAAAATTCAATTCCACGAGCTTTTAATTGCGTCACGGTTGAAATAATATCATCCGTAGCAATGGCAATGTGTTGTACTCCAGGACCACCATAGAAATCCAAGTATTCCTCTATTTGAGATCGTTTTTTCCCTTCGGCTGGTTCGTTAATTGGAAATTTAATACGCCCGTTACCGTTTGACATTACTTTACTCATCAATGCGGAATATTCAGTGTGAATTTGTTTGTCATCAAAAGACAAGAAATTTACAAATCCCATTACATCTTCATAGAATTTTACCCACGTATTCATTTCGTTCCAACCCACATTTCCAACCATGTGATCGATATATTTCAATCCAACAGGTTCTGGATTGTATTCCGATTTCCATTCTTTATAACCGGGTAAGAAAATCCCATTATAATTTTTTCGTTCTACAAAAATGTGAACCGTTTCACCATAAGTATAAATTCCAGAACGAACAACTTCGCCAAATTCATCTTTTTCGACAGTTGGTTCCATAAAAGAACGACCGCCTCTTTTTATGGTTTCTTCATGCGCACTTGTAGCGTCTTCAACCCAAAGCGCAACTACTTTTACACCATCACCGTGTTTTCTTAGATGATCATTTATTGGAGAATTTTCGTTTAATGGCGTAGTTAAAACCAATCTGATTTTGTCTTGTTTCAGCACATAAGATGTTCTGTCACGAACGCCAGTTTCCAATCCTGCATACGCCAATGATTGGTATCCGAAAGCTGTTTTATAGTAATGTGCCGATTGTTTTGCATTTCCTACGTAGAATTCTACATAGTCGGTTCCTAATAATGGAAGGAAATCTTGCGCTCCTTCAAATATTTTTTCTAAACCGTATTCTACTGATTGAACTTCTTTTTTTGACATTTTTTTATTTTTTAGCTTGATGTTCACTGATTGTTGTTGTGAAATCTGAAAGCGATATTTGAAATTTAATTTTTTTTGTTTACTAAAAACCCCTAGCCCTGATAGCAGTGGAAATCCCACGGTATTAAGAGGCACGAGCAATTTCGTGGATTGCAACGGATAGCAGGAAATAGCTCCTAATTAATCTACCCACGATTTATAATACTGACCGTCATCGATTCCCATTGCGGCTTCTGTGACCATTAATGGGCGAAATGTGTCCACCATAACTGCTAATTCTTCGGTTACGGTTTGTCCAATGCTTCTTTCTATTGCGCCAGGCGCAGGGCCGTGAGGAATTCCTTTTGGGTGCAAAGTGATATGACCTTGCTCGATATTGTTGCGGCTCATAAAATCGCCAGCTACATAATACAAAACTTCGTCGCTGTCGATATTGCTGTGATTGTAGGGTGCTGGGATTGATTTTGGGTGATAATCGTACAACCTTGGCACGAAAGAACACACTACAAAAGTTGCCGTTTCAAAGGTTTGATGTACTGGTGGCGGCTGATGAACTCTTCCTGTAATGGGTTCAAAATTGTGAATGCTGAAACCGTAAGGGAAATTATATCCGTCCCAACCCACGACATCAAAGGGATGCGTTGCATAAACCATTTCGTGAATCATTCCTTCTTTTTTGACTTTGATTAGGAAATCGCCTTTTTCATCGAAAGTTTCGAGTTCGTTTGGCAATATAAAATCGCGTTCGCAAAATGGGGAATGTTCTAAATGTTGACCCGATTCATTTTTATATCGCTTAGGCGTATAAAAAGGTGCAAAAGATTCGACATAAAACAATCTATTTTCTGAAGTTTCAAAATCTATTTGATAGATAATTCCGCGTGGAATAATGAGATAATCCCCATATTCAAAAGGAATATTTCCTAACATAGTTCGCAACTTTCCTTTTCCTTTGTGGATGAAAATCATTTCATCGGCATCGGCATTTTTATAGAAATAGCTGCGCAATGATTTTTTTGGTGCTGCTAATCCAATGGTGCAATCTTTATTGACAAGCATTGGTTTTCGACTGTCTAAAAAATCGTCTTCTGGTTGCAAATCAAATCCTTTTAAAAGTAATGATTTTATATTTTTGCCAATGGCAATTTTTGGTTCAACCGAATATGATTTTAAAATTTCTTTTACCTGTGTTGGTCTGTGAACGTGATAGGATAAAGAAGAATGTCCGTGGAATCCTTCTGTTCCGAAAAGTTGCTCGTAATAAAAACCCCCTTTTGAGTTTTCAAATTGTATGTGACGTTTTTGTGGAAACTCTCCGAGTTTATGATATATTGGCATCTTTTTTTGTTTAAAATTTAAGGATTAAAGTTTTGTAAAACTTCACTTTTTTATTTAATCAAAAGGTATAAAATCATTCTGGGTTTCTCTTGAT
>CANINJ010000225.1 GCA_947468985.1 Bacteroidota bacterium | reverse complement strand
GGAGCTACCAGATTACGAACAGAAACAGCAGCAATTGTGGCATGTCATAGTATTGTTTTTATAAATGAAAGCCCCCTAACCCCCGAAGGGGGAATTAAAAGTAATGCGTAATTTGAAAACCATTTTATGAAAAAAATATATGTGTTAGTTATACTATTTTCTTTAAATAGCTTTTCACAAGAAATTGCCTTGTTAAAATACAGCGGTGGTGGCGATTGGTATGCAAATCCAACTTCTTTACCCAATTTAATTAAGTATTGCAATCAGACTATAAATACGAAGATAATACCTAAAAATGCAATTGTAACACCGAGCAGTCCTGATATTTTTTCCTATCCTTATGTTCACGCAACAGGTCACGGAAATGTAGTTTTCAGTCCTTCTGATGTTGAAAATCTTAGGAATTATATGACTTCGGGAGGTTTTCTTCATATAGACGATAATTACGGAATGAATGAATACATTAGAAACGAGATTACAAAATTGTTTCCTAATAATGCTTTGGTTGAAATTCCTGCCAACCACCCTATTTTTCAAAAACCAAATTCATTTCCAGCTGGGATTCCTAAAATTCACGAACACGATGGCAAACGCCCACAAGCTTTTGGAATTTTCATAGACAACAGATTGGTTTTATTATATACGTATGAAACTGATTTGGGCGATGGTTGGGAAGATGCTGATGTGCACAATGATCCTTTAGAAGTAAGAGAAAAAGCACTAAAAATGGGCGCTAACATCCTGAATTATATTTTTAATAATTAGTTTTAATAAAAATACAGTTTGAATAAATCTCTTTTACATCCTGAAATTCAAAAATTCATTACTGCCAATATTGGTGCTGATAGTTCCAAACTTGCCCTTCAAAAAAATCCTTTTCCCGATGTCAATTGGATTGCAATTCTAAACCAAATAGCGGCAAAAACAAAAGCAAAGGATAAACTACCCACATTTTTTAAAACGGAGAATATCATTTACCCAAGTAAAATTTCTGTAGAGCAAACTTCCTCAGAAAAAACAGCGCTTTATAAAGCTTCCTTAGTGAGTGGCGATACTTTAATCGATTTAACAGGTGGTTTTGGTGTTGATGATTTGTACTTTTCAAAAGTAATTAAAAACGTTATTCATTGTGAAATTGATGCCGAATTATCAAATATTGTAAAGCGCAATTTTATAATATTGGGTATAAGAAACATTCAATGTGAATTGGGTGATAGCACTACTTATTTAGATAAAACGCAATCTAAATTCGATTGGATCTACATCGATCCTTCAAGGCGAAACAATACAAAAGGCAAAGTTTTTATGCTTAAAGATTGTTTGCCAAATGTTCCAGAATTATTGCCTTTTTATTTTACAAAATCAGATAACATCTTAATAAAAACCGCTCCGATATTAGATATTTCAGCAGGATTATTGGAATTATCAAATGTTAAATGTATTCATATTGTAGCAGTTGACAATGAAGTTAAAGAATTAATTTGGGAATTATCAAAGGGATTTATAGATACTAAAACTATTAAAACCATCAATATTACAAATGAAAAAACGGAAGAATTCAGTTTTGAATTGAATTCAAATAACCATTTCTCAAACTATAGTTTACCGAAAAAATATCTTTACGAACCCAATAGTGCCATAATGAAATCGGGAGGATTTGACGAAATTGGTATTCAATACCAACTTGACAAACTACACCAACATTCTCATTTATATACATCGGAGGAAAAAATAGATTTTCCAGGAAGGATTTTTGAAGTTCAAGATGCTATTTCGTATACTAAAAGTGAAATGAAGTCTTTTTTAGAAAATAAAAAAGCGAATATTACCACTCGCAATTTCCCAGATAGCGTTGAAGAAATTAGAAAAAAATGGAAAATTAAGGATGGCGGAAATTCATATTGTTTTTTCACAACCGATATGAATAACCATAAAATAGTTTTAATTTGCACCAAAATAAAATAAGATGAAAAATTTACTTTTCTCAATCATCATTCTACTTAATTTAAGCTTATTTGCTCAAAAACCTTGCGATTACAGTGTAAATGTTAAGGATAGTATTGGAACTTACAAGGAAACAAAAAGTAATATCGTGCATGAACATGTATTTGGAGGAACTTCAAGTTATGTGTTTTTTTCATTAGCCTTAACAGATGAAATGCCGACTTTGACTGTCCAAATTCTACAAAAAAGTAAAGATTTCATAAAAGTGAATTGCTTCGATAAAAACTCTAAAGTTTTTTTACAATTAGATAATGGAAAAATCATCTCTTTAATTGCTACTGATCAAGAAAATTGTGGCGCACCAGTAAAAGATGATTTGGGGTTTAATAACAGAATTTTATCGGGGACTTTTATGTTTATAAAAGGTACATTGGAGGATTTGCAGCATTCACCTGTATCTTCAATGAGAATAAAATTTACTACAGAATCTTTGGATTATATCTTTAAAAAGGAATTGATTTCAGAACTGGATGGAAAAACCTATTCGCCCGGAAGTTATTTTATTGATTATTTGCATTGTGTAATTAATTAATCACATTTCCATTTGAAATTAGAAATAGGATCTAATTTTGCATTTTTCATATTATAATGCCACCATTCCGAATCAAAAGATTGAAAATTATAGCGCATCATGATTTTTTTCAAAAGCTTTCTATTGTCTAAAACTTCCTTTGGAAAGTTTTTATTATTATGACTCGCTTCAATTCCAAAGTAGTCGAAAGGAGTTCCCATATTCAGTTCAACTCCATTTTTATCAATAAGTGAAATATCCACTGCCCCTCCTCTATTATGAATTGAACCTTTACTTGGGTTAGCTACATATATAGGATTTGAAACTATTGTCCACATTTTTTTTTGAATATCTAATGGTCGATAGCAATCGTATAATTTCATTCTATACCCCTTTTTCATAAATTTAGCATTGGCTTTAATCATTGCTTTTACGGTTTTTAATCGCAAATAACATTCAGCACAATCATATACTTTTGCTTTCATAAAATTATCATCCGTAGCATATTTCATATCATATACGAAATCCCAGCTGTACTCTTTTAGATTTACAAATGTAGAGTCGTTCAAATCTCCAAAAGGAATTGTTTTGGCATTTAAACCGTCTATTAACTCTTTATTATTCGAATCATTCGGAATTTGATACACCGATTTAGTTTTACAAGAAATTGTAATTAAAACAAAGAAAATTAGTATAATTCTAGATGTAATTGACATTTTAAATTTTTATTACAAATAAAGTAAAAAATATAGTAACGGCACTATTTTCAAAGCATTATGATTTTAATTTAAGCTATTTTAAAACTAAATTCATTATCAATCCTTTTGAAATACTGATTTTAGAATAATATATCATTAAATATTCATTTTGTTAGATAAATAATAGTTAAATTTGTTGCCCCGAACTATAAACTAAAATTCAACATATACCTTAATGAAAAAAATACATTTACTATTTGCTTTATTATTTACAATTTTAAGCTATTCACAACCAGCAGGATATTATACTAATGCAATAGGACTTTCAGGTTTCACTTTAAAAACACAATTGAAAACTATTATTACTAACGGTCATATAGATCAAGGCTATGGCAGTTTAT
>CANINJ010000224.1 GCA_947468985.1 Bacteroidota bacterium | reverse complement strand
TCGAAATCGGCGAAATCTAATTTTGATAAATCTAGAAACTGTTTCCAATATTTATTGTCAAATATCAATCCGTGTTTCAGAACTTCAGCCAATCCGGAACGCATTTCCATTTGCGAAAGCGTATCCAAATAAGTGGTATCAATTAGAACCATTTTTGGGGTATTGATTACTCCAATTTGATTTTTTAAATTACCTAAATCTACTCCAGTTTTTCCGCCAATAGAGGCGTCAACCATTGATAATAATGTAGTTGGTATATTTATAAAATCAATTCCACGTTTGAATGTTGATGCAACAAAACCACCTAAATCAGTAACTACACCACCACCTAAATTGAGAAGTAAACTTTTTCGATCGGCACTAAACTCAGTTAATACATTCCAAATTTGAATGCACGTTTCTATATTTTTATTGATTTCACCTGCATCAAATTCAATAATTTCAATGGTAAGTTCCGTTGAAATATAGGGTAGTAATTTGGGTAAACAAACGTCATTGGAATTGCTATCCACAATTATAAATATATTGGAATAGTTGTTTTCAGAAATGTGATTATTGAGTGCTTTGTAGCCTTCTTCATTGAAAATTACAGAATATCCATTTGCTTGAATTGGTTGCATATCTAATAGTGTAAATTGTATTACATTTAATACTGCAAAATAAGGTAATTTTTGATTAAAAATCATCAATGTGTTCTTATATTTGCATAATTATTAAGATACAAATGGAAAAAATTTTCAACAATACAGAAATTGCTTTTTCTCTAAAAAGTGATACCGAGTTAGATCGTGCTTATTTTCTTTTTAAAATGATTGATAATCAGCCTTTAGTTCGCATAGGAACTGCTGTAACAAATTTTGCTATAAAAGCACATTTGCCAGTTGAAGGCTTGATTCGAGCGACTGTTTTCGACCATTTTTGTGGTGGTGTAAATGAAATGGATTGCCTTTCGGTAGTTGATAAAATGTTCACAAAAGGAGTTTCTTCTATTTTGGATTATTCTGTGGAAGGAAAAGAAGAGGAAGAGCAGTTTGATACCGCGTTGAAAATGACTTTAAAAACGATTGAATTTGCCAAAGAACGTCAAGCAATTCCTTTTGCAGTTTTTAAACCAACTGGTTTTGGAAGATTGGATTTGTATGAAAAAGTTGGGAATAAATCAGAATTAACTTCAGATGAAACTGCTGAATGGAATAGGGTAGAAGGCCGTTTTGATACTGTTTGTAGTGAAGCACATAAGAAAAATGTACCGTTATTAATTGACGCTGAGGAAAGTTGGATGCAAGATGCCGCAGACAATTTGGTTACTCGAATGATGCAAAAGTACAATAAAGATAAATCGATAGTTTTCAATACATTACAAATGTACCGTTGGGATCGTTTGGATTATTTGAAAAATTTGCACCAGCTAGCCAATTCTGAAGGTTTTTATATTGGTATGAAAATAGTTCGTGGTGCGTATATGGAAAAAGAAAATTTGCGTGCCGAAGAAAATGGTTATCCAACACCCATTTGCGAATCGAAAGAAGTGACTGATGAAAATTACGACGCTGCCATACATTATATGATTGAAAATATTGATAGAATGGCAATTTTTGCTGGAACTCACAATGAATTATCATCTTATAAATTGATGGAATTTATGCAAGAACGCACTATTGACAAAAAAGATCAAAGAATTTGGTTTGGACAATTGTACGGAATGAGCGACAATATCAGTTATAATTTGGCTGCAAATGGCTATAATAATGCGAAATATTTACCTTTTGGACCCGTTCGTGATGTGATGCCTTATTTAATTCGTCGTGCGGAAGAAAATACTTCAGTTGCGGGACAAACCAGCAGAGAATTAAAGTTGATTAAAGCGGAACGTGATAGAAGAAAAGGGAAGTAAAAGTTACAGTGTTCAGTTTTTAGTAACCCGTAATTTGTTTTACCAAAGTTATTTTTATTAATTCTAATTGGTCATTATAATTCCTAAATCCATTTTTATTCCGCATGGATAGTCAAAAAGATTCCAATCTTCATTTTTCCAATGTTTTAAATATAATAATTTAGAATTTTCTTTATTCCTATAGGTCATTATCTTAAAATCTTTTCCTGTTTGTTTATTGAATAACTCTATCCCAAAAAACATCGATTTTGATGTGTTAAGATATAAAGGTCTTAAATCAAGTTCAATAGCCTCATTGTGATTTGAGTGTAATGTAAATCTGATTATTTTGTCTGTTAGTATTTCTCCAGGAGTTCCATCTTCTTTGGCATCATAAATTAAAAGCCCCATTTCTACATTTTTATATTCAGCTTTGTAATCGTCTTTAACAAAAAATAATACACTGCTGTTAAAGAAGAATTTAATTGATGTTAAATTTCCAGATGGAATATCATCAATTCGGCTTATAATGCTTTTAATAAGATTTCCAGCCAATGAAGAATGGTTTCCTTTTGTTTTAAGATGTTTAATCTTTTTATTAGTTGTTAGTACTTTTACTTCTGCTAAATTTATAGTGTCTTTTATTTGACAGTAAGAATTTAAAGAAATGAAAAATACTATAAAATAAAATAAGGTTTTATCCATTAAAAATTATTAAACTGTAAATTACTCAAGTTTTTATAAATTCCATTTTCCAATGCAATCAATTCTTGGTGCGTGCCTTGCTCTTTGATAGTTCCATCATCCAAAACGATAATTTGATCTGCCGAGCGAATAGTTGAAAGTCGGTGTGCAATAATAATACTTGTTCTTCCTTCCATCAAAATTTCTAAAGCTTCCTGAACCAATTTTTCACTTTCACTATCCAATGAAGACGTGGCTTCGTCCAAAATTAAGATGCTTGGATTTTTTAATAATGCTCTTGCAATCGCAATTCTTTGGCGTTGACCACCAGAAAGTTTGATGCCTCGTTCTCCAACAATTGTCTCAAATTTCTCAGGAAATCCTTTGATAAATTGATAGGCGTTGGCTTGTTTTGCAGCTTTAATTATTTCATCTTCAGTAGCATTTGGTTTTCCGTAAGCAATGTTTTCACGAATTGTACCTCCAAATAAAATAACATCTTGCGGTACAATACTCATATTTCCTCGAAGGGTTTCTAAATCATAATCGTAAATATTTTTCCCGTCGATGCTTATTTCGCCACCATTAATATCGTAAAAACGCAATAACAAGGAAGCTATTGTTGATTTTCCTGCGCCACTTGGACCTACAATTGCTATTTTCTGACCGAAATTTGCATTAAAACTAACCTCTTTTAATACTTGAATTTCTTTTCTGGAAGGATAATAGAAAGCTACATTTTTGAAACTCACATCTCCTTTAATTTTAGCTTCGGAATTAGAAAGTGTGTCTTTTATTTTTTCAGGAATTTCTTCTAATAATTCAAAAACACGTTCTGTTGCTCCAACCGCTTTTTGGATTTGGGCATATAATTCAGCAATTCCGCCAAAAGAAGCACCTACAAAAGTAGAATACAATACAAATGAAATCAATTGACCCACACTCATTTCGCCGCTAATACTCAATCGAACACCAAACCAAACTACGGCTACAATAGCTCCAAAGAGACAAAATATAATAAAGGAAGCAAAATAACCACGGTATTTTCCACCTTTAATAGCGATTTTTACAATTTCTTTAATCT
>CANINJ010000223.1 GCA_947468985.1 Bacteroidota bacterium | reverse complement strand
TTTTCCTTGATGGAGATTTGTTTAATTCAGGAGTTCGTCCAGCAATTAACGTAGGTATTTCGGTATCTCGTGTTGGTGGAAATGCACAAATTAAATCAATGAAAAAAGTTGCAGGAACATTAAAATTAGACCAAGCACAATTCCGTGAATTGGAAGCGTTTGCTAAGTTTGGTTCTGATTTAGATGCAGTAACATTGAACGTAATTGAAAAAGGAAGAAGAAATGTTGAAATCTTGAAACAAGGTTTAAACAGTCCTTATACAGTTGAAGATCAAGTTGCAATTATCTATGCAGGTTCTAAAAACTTGTTGAGAAATGTGCCTGTAAATAAAGTAAAAGAATTCGAAAAAGACTTTTTAGAATACTTGAATAACAAACACAGAGATACGTTAGATGCTTTGAAAGCTGGAAAATTAGATGACAACATTACGTCTGTTATTGAAAATGTAGCAAAAGAACTTTCGGCGAAATATAACTAATATTTGTTCTATGTTGTAAGTTGTAGGTTTCAAAACTTACAACTTATAACATATAACTTACACCTATTTACAATGGCAAATTTAAAGGAAATCCGTAATAGAATTACTTCCGTTTCATCAACGATGCAAATCACATCGGCAATGAAAATGGTTTCTGCAGCAAAGCTAAAAAAAGCACAAGATGCAATTACAGCAATGCGACCTTATGCCGAAAAATTAACGGAATTATTACAAAATCTTTCTGCAAATCTTGATGGTGATGCAGGCGGAGAATTTACTACCCAACGGGAAGTAAAAAAAGTATTAGTGGTTGCAATTACTTCAAATAGAGGTTTATGTGGCGCTTTTAATACGAATGTAATTAAGGAAGTAAAAAATCGTTCTGTGTTTTATACTGGAAAGCAAGTAGATGTTTTTGCAATTGGTAAAAAAGGAAACGATACTTTAAGCAAAACACATATTGTTATTGAGAATCAAAGTCCTGTTTTTGACAATTTAACTTTTGAAAATGTTGCTGTAATTGCAGAAGCATTAACTCAAAAATTTATTTCTGGCGACTACGACAAAATAGAATTGGTCTACAACCAGTTTAAAAACGCAGCGACACAAATAGTTCAAACAGAACAATTTTTGCCATTAGAAGCTTTAAAATCAGATAAAATCGCATCAACAGGAGATTATATCTTTGAACCTTCAAAAGAAGAAATCGTTTTGACATTGATTCCAAAATCATTGAAAACACAATTATACAAAGGAATTAGAGATTCATTTGCTTCAGAACACGGAGCCCGTATGACTGCAATGCACAAAGCAACAGACAACGCAACTGAGTTGAGAGACCAATTGAAATTGACTTATAACAAAGCGCGTCAAGCAGCAATTACCAATGAAATTTTGGAAATTGTTGGTGGGGCAGAAGCTTTGAAAGGATAAAAATTTAGTTACAATAACAAGAAAAGCCTCACATTCAACCGTGAGGCTTTTATCATTTAAGGAATTTAGGATATAAATACGTAGTGTTTTTTGAAGCTATTTGCTTTGCCAGTTCGCTTCGCTCGTGTCCTGCTGTAATTCCAATCCTTGTTATTGTTCGTTCCTCTCAAAAACAAGGGATTTTCCTTTCCACCTGGCTGCCGGAAGGCAGGTCAGGGCTATGGATTTGTAGAATTAATTCAATTTGAAATTCACTTGCATTTTCTCCAACTCGAATAGCAATTCGTTTGAGATTTTAATTTTTAATTTCCGACTTGGCATTTCCAATTTCGTAATTACTTTTATTTCCTCAATCTCAGTTATCAATTCAATTTCAGGCTCTTGAGGGTTTTCTTCGTCAAAAACTACATCTTCAACAACCTCATCCGAAACAGCAACAATTTGAGGAATAACTTCAACTTGACGCTTTATCTTTTCTAATTCTAACACTTCAAAAGTTACCGTATTGTCCCCTTTATTTTCTTGAAAAACAGCACTCAACCGATGAATAAAATCGGCATGCAAATCATTAATATTCAAATGAATTACCAATTTTTTTGCAAATATTCCCAAAACATCTTGTAGGATTTTAAAGTCCGTAAACTGCAATCTTGGCTCACCTTTTTTACCTGTTTCTTTATCTGCCCAACCTTCTTTTACCAATATTTTCATATAAGTAAAACTATTCGGAATTAGATAATGTCGACTTTTCATATATTCTTCACCAAAGATTTTAAACTCATAACTTTCGTCATATCCTTCTAAAACAAAAGTCGCCCAACCTTTTCCATTCTTGGCAACACGATGTTGAACATTGGTAATTATCCCTCCAAAACTTAAGTTTTTATTCACGTGTGGAACCAAATCTTTTAAAGTCTCCAATTTCGAATTACAAAAATATTTCATTTCGTTTTTAAAATCGTCAAGCGGATGTCCCGAAAGATATATCCCAACGACTTCTTTTTCTTTGGCTAATTTTTCCATTGTTGACCAATCTTCACAAGGCGGAACAACGGGTTCTGCAATTTGAACATCACTCGATTCGCCAAACAAACTCACTTGCGATGAATTTTCATTCTCTTGAAATTTTACGCCATAGCGAATCGCTTTTTCGTAAAATGTAATTCCATCGCCATCATCATGAAAATATTGCGCTCTTATAACCCCTTGAAACGAATCAAAACCACCTGCTAAAATTAAGTTTTCTAACGCTTTTTTATTAGCAGAACGCAAATCAATTCGCTTTGTCAAATCAAATATTGATTTGTATTTCCCATCTTTTCTGTTATCAACAATGGTTTGAACGGCTGCCATTCCAACGCCTTTTACAGCACCAATTCCAAAACGAACGGCGTAGCTTTCATTAACGGTAAATTTATAGAATGACTCATTCACATCAGGGCCTAAAACTTGTAATCCCATCCGTTTACATTCCTCCATAAAAAAGGAAACTTGCTTGATGTCACTCATATTATTAGACAAAACCGCCGCCATATATTCTGCAGGGTAATTTGCTTTCAAATACGCGGTTTGATACGCAATCCAAGCGTAGCAAGTAGAATGCGATTTGTTAAATGCATATTCCGCAAACGCTTCCCAGTCTTTCCAAATTTTTTCTAATTTATCTTCTGCGTGTCCTTTTGCTGCTGCTTGACTTATGAATTTAGGCTTCATTTTATCCAAGACATCTTTCTGTTTTTTTCCCATTGCTTTACGCAAAACATCGGCATCACCTTTTGAAAAGTCAGCCAATTTTTGAGACAAAAGCATTACCTGTTCTTGATAAACGGTAATTCCATAAGTATCTTTCAGTAATTCTTCGCAGGCATCAATATCATAAACAATGGCTTCTTCACCATTTTTTCTTTTGATAAAACTCGGAATATAAGCAATTGGTCCGGGACGATATAAGGCATTCATTGCAATTAAATCCCCGAAAACTGTTGGTTTCAATTCCTTCATATATTTCTGCATTCCTGCAGATTCATATTGAAAAATACCAACCGTTTCACCACGTTGAAAAAGCTCATACGTTTTCAAATCATCAATTGGAAAAGTATCGGGATCCAAAACAATTCCTGATCTGTATTTTACCAATTTTACAGTATCTTTTATTAATGTTAGGGTTTTCAATCCCAAAAAATCCATTTTTAATAAACCCGCACTTTCAACTACAGAGTTATCAAATTGCGT
>CANINJ010000222.1 GCA_947468985.1 Bacteroidota bacterium | reverse complement strand
GTTTAAGTCGGGACGAACTTAATAAATAAAAGGTTCTGGGGATTCGAAATGGCTTAGCCCAGAGTGAAGCGAAAAGCCCGCAGTGAAAAAAGATAGTTTTTCTTGCCGAAAAAGAGCGACCAAAGAAGCTCCTTTTTTGACTTAGAAAAACAACTTTTTGAAGGAGGACTTGAAACGGAAAGCTGGAAATGGCTCCTGATTGCTTCGAAACTCGCAATGACAATTAAAAATTAATGGAATTCGCCGAATAGTTTTGTGGCTTCGTTGTAGGCGCTTTCAAAACTCATAGGACTTGTGTTTGTGTTTTGTTTTTGTGCCGTGAAATAGGATAATAATTTTTCGGTGGGCATATTTCCGGTAAGCGTATCGGTTGCCATTGGACATCCGCCGAAGCCTTGAATGGCACCGTCAAATCGTTGGCAACCAGCGGTATATGCGGCATCGATTTTTTCAAACCACTTGTCAGGTGTGGTGTGAAGATGGGCACCAAATTCGATTTCGGGATATTTTGGGATTAAATTTGAGAATAAATAATGGATTACGTCTGGGGTTGAACTTCCAATGGTATCGGAAAGTGACAAGATTTTGACGCCCATATTGGATAGTTTTTCTGTCCAATTGCCAACTATTTCAACGTTCCAGGGGTCGCCGTAAGGGTTTCCGAAACCCATTGATAAATAGGCAACGACTTCTTTGTTGTTTTTATCGGCAATTTCCAAGATTTCTTGTAACGTAATTAAGGATTCGGCGATGGTTTTATGGGTATTTCGCATTTGGAAATTCTCGGAAATTGAGAATGGGAATCCTAAATATTGGATTTCTTTGTGTTGAGCAGCTGCGATTGCGCCTTGTGTATTGGCGATTATGGCTAATAATTTGCTTTGTGTTTGTGATAAATCGAGTTGTGCTAAAACTTCGGCTGTGTCTTGCATTTGGGGAATTGCTTTTGGGGAAACAAAACTTCCAAAATCGATGCTATCGAAACCAACTCGCAATAAAGATTGAATGTAGGCGACTTTTCGTGCGGTGGGAATAAATGGTTTTATTCCTTGCATTGCATCTCGCGGACATTCTATAATTTTTATTGGTTTCATCGGTTCAAATATAATGAAAAAAGGGACTAAGGGGCTACGATTTTAAAGAAGTCGTTATTTTTAATTTACAAATTCTCTAATATCTTTTTATTTATAGCTTTTATCAAAGCCGGCCCTTCGTATATAAAACCTGTGTAAAGCTGAATTAAACTGGCACCTGCATCTAATTTATCGATGGCGTCTTGGGCAGAATGTATTCCTCCAACCCCTATTATAGGAAAGGATTTATTGCTTTTTTCGGATAGAAATCGGATGACTTCTGTGGAACGATTGGTTAATGGTTTCCCTGACAATCCGCCTGTTTCAACTTTGTTTTCAGATTGCAATCCTTCGCGAGAAATAGTTGTATTTGTTGCAATTACACCCGCAATTTTTGTGGTATTTACAATATCTATGATGTCTAACAATTGTTCATTTGTTAAATCTGGGGCAATTTTCAAGAGAATAGGTTTCGCCTTATTCTTACTATTTTTTCGCTGTTCGTTTTTAGATTGAAGCGTTTGCAATAATTTTGTGAGTGGTTCTTTTTCTTGTAATTCTCTTAAATTTGGGGTGTTTGGCGAACTTACATTGACCACAAAATAATCGACATAATCGTATAATGCATCGAAGCAAATGCTATAATCGTCAACGGCATTTTCATTTGGCGTAAGCTTATTTTTTCCAATGTTCCCACCAATTAAAACACCATTATTTTGTTTTAATCGCTCAATTGCGCTTTGAACTCCTTTATTATTAAAGCCCATTCGGTTGATTATTGCTCCGTCTTCTTTGAGGCGAAACAGTCGTTTTTTAGGATTTCCGTCCTGCGGTTTTGGCGTTAACGTTCCAATTTCTATAAATCCAAAACCGAAATTCGAGAGTTCTTTATATAAAACTGCATCTTTATCGAAACCAGCTGCCAACCCAACTGGGTTTTTGAATTTTAATCCGAAGACTTCCGTTTCCAATCTCTTATCGTTAACAGAATATAATAATATGAAAATCGATGAAAATCCTGGTATTTTTGATAGAAATCGTATTAATGAGAAGGTGAAATAGTGGACTTTTTCAGGGTCAAACCAGAATAGAATTGGACGAATTAGAAGTTTGTACATTATAGTTGTGTTGTGAAATACAAAAGTAAGAATAGTTTTTTGATTATTAAATTTTGATTTTTATTATTTATTCGAGTTCTAAATGTCAATTTTAAAAAAGTAAAATACACAAATGAAAGTTAAAGAATTTAGATAATTGACTTTTAGTCCAACAAGAAAATTTATTTGTAATATATTTGTACTTTAAACTTATACTGACAAATAATATGCAGCATCATTTACGCTTAAACGAATATAAAGTCTTGTTTTACAGACTGTCTTTGGCTTATATCTTTTATTTTTTTGCAAGAATTTTATTCTATATTTATAATTTTCAACTGTTAAAAGTTGATTCTATTGCCGATTTTTTATCGCTTTGTTATTATGGTTTGGCATTTGATACAACTGCCATTTTATACGTAAACCTACTATTTATTGTATTTTCAATTCTTCCCATATTTAAAAACACACATAATAACTACCAAAAATTCTTATTTTATCTTTATTTCATTATAAATTTATTTGCGTATGCCACAAATTTCATTGATTTTATTTACTATAAATTCACTTTTGCGAGAACCACAATTGTAGCTTTGAATGTATTGGAACACGAAACTAATAAAACGGTTTTGTTTTTAAATTTCTTAATTGAGTATTGGCACGTATTTGTTTTATTTCTAATTTTTTCTTCAATTTGGGTTTATTTATATAAAAAAGTAACCGTAATTGCATTTCAACCTACCAAAAAAATCGCTTATTTTGGATTTTCAACTGTTGGTTTTTTGTTTGTCATTTTAATGGTAATAGGAGGAATTCGTGGTGGCGATTTCAAAAAATCAACGCGTCCAATTAACCTTTTAGATGCAAGTCGGCACGTTAAAAATATTATTCATTCGGACATTGTTTTGAATACACCATTTGCAATAATTAGAACTTTATTTAGCAACAGTTTTTTGAAAACCAATTATAAAGATGTTACTCCTGAAGTGATAAATAACTTGATTCAACCGATAAAAAGCTATCATAACAACCCTGAAACAAAGCCTAATGTCGTTGTTTTTATTTTAGAAAGTTACGGTCGGGAATACATTGGCGCTTTAAATAAAGGTGCAAAAATTCCTGATTATAAAAGCCACGCACCATTTTTGGATTCGTTGGCGCAACACAGTTTAATTTTTACAAACGCTTACGCAAATGGACGACAGTCTATTCATGGAATGTCTTCGGTTTTAGCGGGAATTCCGGCCTTTAAAGACGCATTTACCTCATCGCCTTATCCAAAACAGAAAATTGAATCTTTAGTTTCAACCTTGAAAAGTGAAGGATATAACACTAATTTTTTCCACGGAGCCGCCAATGGATCTATGGGATTTTTAGGTTTTGCAAACATTTTAGGCATTGACAATTATTATGGAAGAACTGAATTCAATGATGATTCTCAATTTGATGGCTTTTGGGGAATTTGGGACGAACCTTTTTTACAATTTATGAAGAAAACATTGGACAAAAAGAAAGC
>CANINJ010000221.1 GCA_947468985.1 Bacteroidota bacterium | reverse complement strand
GAACCACTTTGCGGGGATAATATTACTCATAATTTGCAAGGGCAGCGGCATACTGGAAATGGGGAAAATGAAGCCTGAAAGTATGATTACGGGCAGCATTAATCCCATTAAAGAGAGCATCATTGCGGTTTGTTGCGAATTGGAAACGGTCGAAATTAAGATGCCCAAAGAAAGTGCCGTGGTGATGAATAATACGCTTTCGAAAGCCAATAGAAATAGGTTTCCTTCGACGGGCATTTTGAATACAAAAAAACCTAAAAGCAGAATAATTGCGGCGTTGATTATGGACAAAAAGATGTATGGAAATATTTTTCCGATGATGACTTGGAACGGTTTTATGGGCGAAACTAAAAGGACTTCCATCGTGCCTAATTCTTTTTCGCGGGTGATGGAAATGGAAGTCATCATTGCCGAAACGAGCATCAAAATGATGGTCATTACTCCGGGAACAAAGGTGAAAACACTTTTTAATTCGGGGTTGTAATAGAGCTGGGTTTGCGTTTGTATTTGGTGACTTGGCGTGTTGTATTTATTTATTTCTTGGGTGTAATTCAGCAAAATTGCATTGATGTAATTGGTGATTGTATTGGCAACATTTGGATCTGTAGCGTCGGTAATCACTTGGATTTTGGCTTGTTTTAGAGTTTGCATATTTTTGATAAAATCTTTTTCGAATACCAAAACGGCTTTTACTTTTCCTTTTTTGAAAACACTTTCAATTTGGTTTTCATTAGTTATCGCTTCATTGATTTTAAAATAGTTGGAAGCACTTATTTTAGCAATAACTTTATGTGTTTCGGAATCCTGAGATTTATCCAAAATGGCAATATTTACGTTGTTGATTTCGTTTGTAATCGCGAAACCAAACAACATAATTTGGGCAATTGGCATTCCAAAAAGGATGAACATAGTTCGTTTATCACGAAAAATGTGATAGAATTCTTTTGTTACAAAACCGATGAATCTTTTCATATTGTCATTGCGAGGAACGAAGCAATCTCATCCACTCTTTTAATTATTTTATTCTACATTTCGTGCTAATTTCAAAAAAACATCGTTCATTGACGACACATTATACTTGGTTTTTAAGTTTTTTGGCGAATCAAGTGCTTCGATAACTCCTTCAACCATAATGGAAACGCGGTCGCAATATTCGGCTTCGTCCATATAATGTGTAGTCACAAAAATGGTAGTTCCTTTATTGGCTTCGGCATAAATCATTTCCCAAAATTGTCGTCGGGTTATTGGATCCACTCCGCCTGTTGGTTCATCTAAAAAAACAATTTTTGGCTCGTGCAATAAGGCAACCGAAAAAGATAATTTCTGTTTCCAACCTAATGGTAACGAACCTACCAATTTATCAATTGCATCTTCAAGTCCTAATTCCGTTACTAATTGTGCTGTTTTTTCTTTGATTCTTGCTTTGGATAATCCATAAATTCCTCCAAAAAAAGAGATATTTTCTTTAATTGTTAAATCGTCGTACATCGAGAATTTTTGACTCATATAGCCAATGCTTCTCTTGACCATTTCGGTATTGGTTTTTACGTCAAAACCTGCTACCAATGCTTCGCCAGAAGTAGGTTTTGAAATCCCAATTAGCATTTTCATAGCGGTAGTTTTTCCAGCACCATTGGCACCCAGAAAACCAAAAATCTCTCCTTTATATACGTCAAAAGAAATACTATTTACAGCCGTAAAGCTGCCAAATTGCTTGGTTAAATTTTGTACTTCTATTATTTTTTCTTTATTCATATTGTCATTGTGATCTTGCGAAGTAATCTCTTTTTTTTAGCCACAGATTCACAGATTTTTAATTTTAAATTGATTACAAATCCATAAATACATCTTCAATTGTTGGGTTTGAAACTCGAATTTCGATTTCTGTATGTTGTTGTTGTTCCAGATAATTTTGCAAATCTATTGGATTGAAATTATCATTTTTATCAATATAATGAATGTATTCTCCAAAGGCAAAAACGCTGTATTGACTTGGATAATTCTTCAAATCCTGAATCAATTGATGCGTGTTTTTGGCTTTTATATCATAAATTATTTTCTTGTAATCCTTGATAATAGTTGCTGGTTTGTCAATTTTCAAAATGGATCCTTTTTGAATTAAAGCAATCCGATCGCACAAAGCCGCCTCGTCCATATAAGGCGTAGAAACTAAAATTGTAATTCCTTTTTCCTGTAATCGCTTGAGCATTATCCAAAATTCTTTTCGAGAAACGGGGTCAACTCCTGTGGTGGGTTCATCCAGAAATAAAACGGTTGGTTTGTGAATCAAAGCGCAACATAAAGCCAATTTCTGTTTCATTCCGCCCGAAAGCGCTCCTGCCCTTCTTGTTTTGAAAGGCTCAATTTGAATGTAAATATCTTTGATTAAATCATAATTTTCTTCAATTGTAGTTCCAAAAATGGTTGCGAAAAAATTTAAATTTTCTTCTACAGTCAAATCTTGATACAAAGAGAATTTTCCAGGCATATAGCCTACTGAATTCCGAATGGCTTTATAATCCAAAACCACATCAAAACCCGCAACAGTTGCGGAACCTTCATTGGCAAGCAAAAGCGTTGTGAGAATCCTAAAAATAGTAGTTTTCCCAGCTCCGTCAGGTCCAATCAATCCAAACAATTCTCCTTCATTTACTTCAAAAGAAATGGAATCAATTGCACTGATTTTGTTGTAGGATTTTGATATGTTTTGGACAATTATACTCATCAAATAATTATTTAATCCACATTTCAGCTGGCATTCCTATTTTTAATGTTCCTTCATTATTAACTTTCACTTTTACAGCATACACTAGATTCACTCGTTCTTCCTTGGTTTGAATCACTTTTGGTGTAAATTCAGCCGATGAAGATATCCAAGAAATCGTTCCTGGAAAGGACTTCATCTCTTTTTCAGCATCAATTTTCACGGTAACATTCTGACCCACTTTTATTATAGATAATTGCGTTTCGCTTATGTAAACGCGCAAAGTCATTTCAGAAATATCTGCAATTTTATAAAGTGGTTTTCCAAAAGCGGTAACTTCATTTGGTTCCGCATATTTGGCTAAAACCGTTCCTTTTATCGGATTGATGATTTTGCTTTTCTCGATTTGATCGTTAATTTTTTCGATTTGAACATCGATTGATTTAACCTCGTTTAGAATTGGTGCATTTTGAGTTTCTACACTTCGTATTTGCTCATTCAAGACATTTACTTTTCCAATGATTTCATCTACTTGACGTTTTGTAGCTGCATTTTCGACAAACATGTTTTGGATTCTATTTTTCTCAATCAAAGTAGTTTTGAGTTGTTCCTGTAACACACTTCTTTGCGATACTACGTTTTTAGATTTCGAAAAAACTGTGCTTTTAGAAGCAATTAATTGTTGCTTATTGAAATACAATTGGGTCGTATCTACTAAACCAACTTGGATATTTGGTTCGAGAACAGCTCCTTCTTCGAGTTCTAAATATTCAATATTTCCGTTGGCTTGCGCCGAAATAGTAACTTCGGTAGCTTCAAAATTTCCGTAACCGTCGGCTTTATCGTTGTTTTTGTTACAAGAAATTAGACTTGTTAGGATTAGGAATGTGATTATTTTTTTCATGTTGTTAATTTTACACCTTTGTAAAAGTTTAAAACTTTGACAAAGATTATTTGATTTATTTTTTAGTTTCCTTTTGTTACTTGATTTTTTCGTATTGATGTATGTAGGAGGAATGCCTGCCGAAGGT
>CANINJ010000220.1 GCA_947468985.1 Bacteroidota bacterium | reverse complement strand
GAATCAATAGTTCCACAGTTTGATAGTATTAATAGTGTAATAATAGTTACTAGGTTTTTAAAATAGAATCTGATTTTTATATATAATGCTTTCATAATTAGAAGATTAAATCTGAAATTTTACTAGAATTTGGCACATTAACAATTTCATATACTTTGAAATTTTCATTGGATTGAAATAGTTTGATTGTTCGTCCTCGCTTTTTTAATACATTCAAACTCTTCAGTATATTTTTTTTATTTTCATCATTATAAATGAAAAGCAAAATGCTATTTGGAAGTACATCTTGAGGATTTTTTTTTAAATAACTTTGGTTTTTGTAATTCTTAAAATATTTAGCGTCTTTCGACAAATAGCTGTCTAAAAACTCGGAATAATTGATGAAATAATGATTGTTTTCACTGATTATTTGAGTTGTATTTTGATCGACAACTGCAAATGAAAATGGAAAATAATCAGAATGAATTTTGTCATAAACAGCTAAAATCTGAAGTGAGAAATCATTTGATTTTGGAATATTTATAAGTGCACCTTTTTGTAAATCGATGGCGAAATACAAAACTACAAATGATGAAATTGCAGTTAGATAATTATGAATTTTATTTGTTTTTTTTGTTACTGAAGCTACTAATCGTAAGGCAACTCCAACCGAAACACCAATTACAATTGGAAAGAAAACTGCCATAGATTGCAACATTAAATCCTTGTCAACCAAGGTATTTGAAATTTTTAATAAAACGGTCAATAGCAAAAAATACAAAAGAAAAGCAAGGGAAACATTCCAATTTTCTTTGAGAAACAGAATGTAAAACAAGGTTAAAATCGTACATCCAAAAGCAAAAATAACATAGTAATTTACAAGTAAATCAATTGGAATAATCAGCTGTGGATTATAAGTATATGAATTCACAGAGATGACATTGGAACGCATAAAATCATTGAAATCAATTTTAAAAGTGGTACACATTATATAATATCCACCAAATAAAATCAGAATTGAAAATAGAAAAGCACCAAATGCAATCCAATAGCGAATGGTAAAATTGTTATTACTCAGAAAAATAGAAATCAAGACAAATGGCGGAATTAGGATGCAAAAAGTGAATAAATCTATTAAGCCGATAATTATAAATGCACATAAAAAACTTAAAAAAAAGCAAAGTCGATTCAACTTTAGTTCTCTTGGATTTAGCAGGAAGTAAAAACATGGAATTGCAAAGGTTAATGCTAAAAAAACAGGATTTCTTTGCGTCAAAAAATTGAGATTTATTGGAATTATTGTTAGAAATACTGCAAAAGAAAGTGCCGTTATTATTGGCGCAAAATATTCTGAACCGCTACATTTTTTAATCAACCAAAAAAGAATAATTACAAGAAAAACCGCTTCAAAAACACCCATAGATTGCAAAGCGATTTCAGGACTTACATCAAAAATTTTGGCATAAAAATTAGTGTAGGCTAACTCTCCAACCATACTATTATTAGGATAAAACCAATATTGCTTGTCTAAATTGAATATTGATTCTAAATCGCTATTCCAACTATTTGACAACAAATAAAAATCATATTTAAGGAAATAAAATCTGGCAATAAAGGTTATAATTACTGCAAAACCTAATGAAAAGTAAAGGAAATAATGATTAACATTAACGGTTTCTTTTTTTTTTATTGAAAACCAAGACTTTAAAGTTGTGTTCAATTCAATGTTTTTTAATCTTTTAACAAGTAGTTTTTTAATTTTTGATTTGAAAAAAATAAATGGGGTTTTCAAGTTTTGAATACCAATTAATTCGATTGTAATTATTAATGCAAGAATGAAAAGTGTATTTAATAAATCGAAAATATTTAATTGAACTGTTATAAAGATTACAATACCGAGAACTGCACTGTATTTGAACCATTGCAGCACGACAAACTCAACAAAATTATTGGAAGATGAATTGTTGATCCATTTTTTATTGATTAAATATAAAAAAAGAAACATAACAAAAAATCTTAAAAAGCCAAGTAATATTGAATTTGACAGTATCATAAATTGAAATTATTTAATGAATTTTGGTATCGATTGAAGGTTAATATTTCCTATAAAATAGTCAAATCTTGATGGTTTAATTCTCTTTTCGATGGCATTTCGAAGTGGAATTGTATTGGCATATTCTATGAGAAGAATTGGCAAATTATATTGTTTTTTTATTGAAACAAGCTTATTTACATACTCTTCAAATTCAAATTCGTTTCTTAATTTATATGATTTATCATCAAAAGTATAATTACTCGCAACAGATTCTACAACCACAGAATCTATATATTGTACTGTTTCATTAATCAATTCCAAACCAGCATTTTGAATTAAAATGTGGTTAAAATAGTCTGTTTTTATCTTTTTAATTAATTGAATAACTTCTGCTTTTTGATTCGATTGATGTCCGAAATCTGAAAAATTATCAATATTATCAAGGAACAAACCATCGTAGCCATTTGCCAAAATATTATCGACCATTTTCATTAATATTTCTAAAGTCTTCTCAGATTTTAAATTCAAATAATGACTGTTCCAAACTTCATTTTTTCCTGAAAAATCAGAATTGAATTGTTCAAAATAATTTGAATTTGCATTAATTTCACCCAAACTGATATAGGCTACCACTTTCTCGTTTTGAGATTTAATTTTCTGAACTTCATAAAAAGTATAATATTTAGATTCCAAAATCACATAACTAAAGCCTTTTATGGATTCGGGCTGCAATCTTCCATAGCAAACGAAAACGGAATTTTTGTTAATTCCATTTCCAAACGCGTCAGAAACGAGCAAAGAAGGCAAAACGAATAATATGATTTTAATAAGCTGCATAATAGAAATAGTCTAATTTGTTAAGGAAATTGAGAGTTGCTTTAAGCGTAATTGCCATAAAAACAATTGCGCCTACTAATAATCCCAAAACGCTGAATTCATACGATATGAAACGGCTGCATAAAAAGCCAACAAATAAATTTGTAAAAAGGGCAATTACAACAGCTTTCAATGGCATTGACGGCTGACTTAATGTGAATAAATAGAGCGTATTTAACATTCCCCAGGCCAAGAAAAAATAGCCAATTCCTCCAATAATGCTCACATTTATACTTATTAAATCCAATGCTTCTTTGAAATGCGCTCTATAACCCCAATTGGCATTCAGTACATTATAGATTAAAATAAATATCAAAAAGGAAGTTGATATAAGTAGGAAAACGTGCTGCCAATACATTATTTTTAACTTTAAATTGAACCTTTTTGGACTTTTATAACTCGAATTTTTTTGTTCAATATCTAAAAATTTGCTAAAGGAAGCCACGCCAAATTCTAACACTCCGGAAAGCAAAAGGAATACCAAAATAGCGATATCCATTCCTAATTCATAGTTTTTATCGAAGTAAACAATGTATGGCAATTGCCCATTTTTAGTAGACGACCAAGCTAAAATTCTATCTATGAAAATAAATAAGTACAAGCATAAGCCGTAAAAAAAATATTGGTAATTGTGATACAGAAATACATTTGGCTTGACCACAATATTAAAATTGGTTTTTGCCTTTTTAAGTAATTTTTTGAAAAATAAATCTAAATATATTTTTGAAATAATTATTGCGGAAATGATGCCAATCCAATGTGTGAAATAGATTGATAAATTTGTTTGTGTTTTTAATATTACTGCAATTATAGTTCCCACAAAAATGGATAAAGAAATTACCCAACGCTGTTGAATAG
>CANINJ010000219.1 GCA_947468985.1 Bacteroidota bacterium | reverse complement strand
TAGTTAAGATAATGCTCTCATTGAATAATCCGGTAGAAGATTCTTTATATAATTATATCACAAACGAATAGTTTAAAGTTATTTTAAAAAAGCAAAATGACAACAGAAAAGTTCACATGGGTAAAAACTCACAACGAACTTGTTGAGATTATTTCTAAAAAAAGAAGTCAACAAGAAAAACTAATAGAAGCTTTAAGAAAAGTTGGTATTGCTGGTTTGCATGATGAAAAATTTATATTGAGAGAGGGGTTTATTATCTCTACAATAACATTAAAATTAAAAAGAAATGTAAGCGCTGTAAAATTAAAAAAGCGTCAACGCTGCTATTTACATACATTTGAATAAATAAAATATAAAACAACTTCATGAAAAAATTTACCCTGTTTACACTTTTGTTTTTAATGAGTTTTGGAATTACTTATGCTCAACACTTAAAAAAAGATGGGACTCCTGACAGAAGATATAAGGAAAACAAATTTCTTGCTCCATCTAATAGCAGTACAACTGCACCAAATTCAAATACTAGTGAATTAATTAAGAATAATAATGGGGTGAGCAAAAAAATTAATAGCACAAGTTCGTCAACTATTCAATGTTCCGGAACAACGAAAAAGGGTGCGAGATGTAAACGAATGACGAAAAGTAAAAATGGTCTGTGCTTTCAACATGGTGGGAACTAATATAACTTTATAAAGTAAATAAATAATAGAAAATACCCCTAGAAGTAAAAATGAAAGGGTATCTGTTTTATCAATCTCTTTTATTATGGGTTATACTGCAACACAACAAATAGGAACTTCTACAAACCCTTTTGATATTTCAAATATTTCTGAGGAAATTTATTATATACGGTTTCTGTTTTCCAAAAAAATCAATCAGCATTTATTAGATGTTTTAAATTATTTGAATTCTAAAACAACACTCGAATGGACTGACAACCAAATATCAGAAATAAATTCAAGTATTTCTGATGAAAAAAGAGTCATTAAAAATTTAAATCTAATTTATTCGAATTACAAAATATTTTTAATAAATATAAAATCTTTCTCAAGCCATAACATTGGTGATCTTTCAAAATTAAAAAGTGTTTTTTCTTCTGTAAAAATAGAAGAAGATAAAGAAATAAATCTATTACTACTTGAGGGATTATGCGATGCCGTTATAGCTGATACTGTTATAGAAGACTCCGAAATATCACAAATAAATTCGCTTTGTGATATTCTCGAAATAAACAAAACTGAATTTATAAGTGTTTTATCCAATAAAATAAAGCCATTTATAAATGAATTAAAAAATGGAATATATATTGACGAAGAAATCAAATTCGATTTGATAAATAAATATTATTCTATTTTAAACACTTATCAGTTTAAATACGATATAAAAGAAGCATCCTCTTTCTTGAACTCTTTTAACATCTTTCGTATCAAAAATCAAAAGGTACCAAAAGGTCTTTTATTGAATATTGGGTTAATATCATTAATAGAACTTCCGATATTTAGTGTCTTTGATATAACTCATGGAAAACTGAAAAAATCAAATGGTGTAAATACTGTAGATTTAAAAAAAGGAACACTATATAATTTTGGCGATGCACTTGTAGTGCTGGGTAAAATTGGAGATACAGATATATTAAATGGCGAGATGTCAAATATTTTATATAGTGACGTAAAAGAACTAGGAGAGTCTGTATTTTCAAATTCAGGTGATAAATATTTGTGGTATAAAAGAAAAGGCGAAAGAAATGCGTATGTAATTTCAAATTTTCCAAATGAAGAAATGTATTCTTTTATTAAGTTTTACAATGAAATAAAAACCTCCAATTCAAGCCAGCCTATTATTCCAAAAGAGATTGAACATAAGAGTGAAGAAGGGATTAACAATAGTGTTGACCAAAATAATTTATCAAAGATGAACTATCAAGAAGAATTAAATGGTCTAATTGGATTAGATAAGGTTAAAGAACAAATCACATCCTTAATCAATTTAATAAAAGCACAAGACTTAAGAAAGAAAAATAATCTTAAGGCAGTAAGCGTTAGTTTACATTCTGTTTTTAGCGGTTCCCCTGGAACGGGAAAAACAACAGTTGCAAGATTATATGCTGGCATTCTGAAAGAATTGGGGGTATTAAAAAAAGGTCATCTAGTAGAAGTTGATAGAAGTGAATTAGTAGCAGGATATCTTGGTCAAACGGCAATGAAAACTGAAGAGATAATTAATAAATCTTTGGATGGTGTACTTTTTATTGATGAAGCATATAGTTTAGTTGGCGCAGATACAGATTCATATGGTGATGAAGCAATAAATGTTCTGTTGAAAAGAATGGAAGATGATAGAGATAGATTGGTTGTTATTGTAGCTGGTTACACTGAAGAGATGCATAAATTTATTGATTCAAATCCTGGACTTCAAAGTAGATTTAATAGGTATGTTGAATTTGAAAATTATTCTGAAAATGAATTAGTATTAATATTTGAGAATCTTGCAAATAAAAATGAATATAAATTAGTTAGTGAGGCTAAGCCGATTTTAAATGAACACTTTAAAAAAGCAAAAATAGAGAATCCAAAAGATTTTGGTAATGGTAGATATGTAAGAAATCTTTTTGAGAAAACAATTCAAGAACACGCAAATAAAATATCAAAACTTTCAAATCCTTCTGAAAATGATTTGGTTAATTTGACCTCTGATTTATTTACATTTATAAAATAATTTATTATGGCAAAATTTGGCTTTAGCTTTTCATGGAGAAGGCTTTTAGGTATAACTTCTGCTAAACAAAACTTCTCAAGAAAAACAGGAATCCCAACAACTAAATCTGGGTTAGAAAGAAAACTGGGAGGTTTCATAATAAATCTTTTTTTAAGAAAAAAGTAATTTGAAATTAATTACATTTTTCATTAACTTAATATTAAAATTCCCAATTAATTAATCATTTAAAAATCGCTCATGGATAATAACAATTTAATCACGCTCGCCGATATTTCATTTGAAGGTAAAAATTATCAGGATTCCTATAATAAATATTCTAAAATAATTGAAGAAGACATCAATAATACTCACGCTTGGATAGGGAAGGGACTTTCTGCTGGCTACTTATGCGATAGTGCAAAATCAAATTTAGACGAAGTGATGGTGTCATTAAATTATGCACTAAAGTTAAATCCTGACAATACAGAAAAGAAACTGGTATTGAATTCTATTATTCCAATTTCCGAATTTTATATTCGAAGTCTAATTGGAAAAGCAAGAGGAATTGTTGACGAAAAAGCTAAAGAACCATTATCTACATTTCAACTACAAGCAACACGAAGTGTACAGCAAACAGCAGAAAGATATAAAGCAAACAATGAGATTTTCGACTCAATTTTCTATGCAATAGAATTTACAAACATTGGGAATAAATATGAAGCTGGAATGGAATATAAAAAAAAGCAAGTTGAATTAATAGACACTTTTTTAAAAGCAATAAATTCTGAGATTCATGAGGAGAGAAAGCGTAAATTATTAAATTTCAGAAATGATGTTATTTCAGAAATATCAAATATTGATAGTTCGTATACACCTTCTGAGGCACCAAAATCTGGTGGCTGCTTTATTGCAAGTGAGATTTATGGTAGCTATTCACATCCTAAAGTATTAATATTAAGAGAATTTAGGGATAGTTATTTATCAAAATCAAAATTCGGAAGAGAATTCATTTCAATCTATTATAAACACAGTCCTTCAATCGCTTTGAAAATTTCAAAGATGAAAATATTAAAGGCTATTT
>CANINJ010000218.1 GCA_947468985.1 Bacteroidota bacterium | reverse complement strand
GCACCCATTGTATTTCTTTCGATACAAGGTATTTGAACTAAACCACCCACAGGATCGCAGGTCATTCCCAAATGATGTTCCATTGCAATTTCGGCAGCCATCAATACTTGTTCTGGAGTTCCACCCATTAATTCGCACAAAGCAGCTGCCGCCATTGATGATGATACACCAATTTCAGCTTGACAACCACCCATTGCCGCAGAAATAGTAGAACCTTTTTTGAAAATACTGCCAATTTCTCCTGCAACCATCAAAAATTGTTTGATTTCTTTTTCTCCGGCATTGTGATTTTCTATTACTAAATAATACATCAAAACGGCTGGAATAACGCCCGCACTTCCATTGGTTGGCGCTGTAACTACGCGTCCTAAAGCAGCATTTACTTCATTTACTGCAAGTGCAAAACAACTTACCCATTTCAAAATTTGACGGAATTTAACTTCAGTTTTTCTAATTTCTTCAAGCCAAGTTTGAGGTGAATTATAATTTGCCAAACCAATTAAATTTTGATGCATATCAAATGCTCTTCGTCTTACATTCAATCCTCCAGGGAGAATTCCTTCGGAGTGGCAACCGATATAAATGCATTCTAACATCGTATTCCAAATTCTCATCAACTCATTATGAATTGTTACTTCGGATCGCATTGCCTTTTCATTTTCATAAACAATTTCTGAAACCTTCTTATTTTCTGTGGTGCAATACTCTAAAAGTTCGGCTGCGTTTGCAATTTGAAACGGAAAAGCACATTTTATTTTGAGTTTTTGTTTCGCATTTTCACGTTCTTCTTTCACGACAAATCCGCCTCCAATAGAGTAAAATGTAGATGAATATTCCGAATCATCATTGGCGAAAGCCGTAAATTTTAAGCCATTTGAATGAAAAGGAAGAAAGTTTTTATTGAAAACAATATCTTGAAGAAAATAGAATGAAATTGGCATTTCGTTTCCTAAAAGAATCTCGTTTTTATCTTCAATAGATTTTATAATTTTAGATATATTTTCAATGGGAATATATTCAGGATCTTGACCGCTCAAACCAAGTATAAGTGCTGAATCAGTGGCGTGTCCTTTGCCTGTTAAGGAAAGCGAACCGTATAAATCAACTTTAATTCGGGTGGTTTTTTGCAATATATTATTAGTTCGCAATTCACCAAGAAAACGCTCTGCTGCTCGCCAAGGGCCCAATGTGTGCGAACTCGAAGGGCCAACACCGATTTTTAGCATATCGAAAACAGAGATACATTCTTCCATATTTTTGTCAAATTTATTCCGACAAATATAAATTAATGTAATTAAACAACAGATTTTATCTGCTAATAATTATGAATTTGTCAGTAAACACATAATTTTCAGAGTAGAATTTGAGTTTTATATAGTTGGTATAAATTGAAAAATCTGTGAATTTCAGGTTAAAATGATACCCAAATATTCACAGATTTTAAATTTTATAAAGTAATTCAATTAGGAAATATAAACAGAATTACTTTCCTGAATCTCGAACCAACCGTTTCAAGATTGCCCATTGTTTCAATGCATCTCGTGCTTCAACGGCAGGATAACCCAACATCATTTTTCCTGCTTCAATATCTCCTGTAACGCCTGAACCCGCACCAATAATAGCTCCATCACCAATAGTCGTGTGGTCTTTTATAGAGGCGCTTCCGCCAATGATTACTCCGTTTCCTAAAGTAACTGATCCTGCTAATCCTGAATTTCCTGCCATAATACAGAATTTTCCTAAGATGCTATTGTGTCCAATTTGTACTAAATTATCAATTTTGCAACCATCACCTAAAACCGTTGAACTGAATTTTCCTCTATCCACGCAAGTGTTTGCTCCAATTTCAACCCAATTTCCAATGATTACATTCCCAATTTGCGGAATTTTAACCAAGCCTCTGTCAGGGCAAGGACGGAATCCAAAACCATCTGCTCCAATAGTAGCGTTGGGGTGAACGATGCAATCCGTTCCTAAATGACAACGTTCCCGAATCACCGATCCAGGCCAAATCACAGTGTTTTTTCCAATAGTGCATTCGTCAAGAATAGTAACATTTGGGTAAATCGTAACATTTTCACCAAGAACTACATTAGGTCCGATATAACTTCCAGCACCAATTCGAGTTCCAGTTCCAATAGTTGCCGAAGCATCTACGGTTGCCGAAGGATGAATGTCTATAGAAAATAATGGAGTAGGAGGTGCGTACAATTCTAATACTTGTGACATCGCTAAATCAGCATTTTTTACTTTTATGAAAGCTCTGTTTTCGCCTGGTTCTATAGCAATGTCTTCGTTTACGACAGCAACACAAGCTTTTGAAGTTGCCCAAAGTTTCTCGTATTTTTTATGTCCGATAAAAGATATTTCAGATGTACTTGCCCGTTCTAATTGCTCGGGGGCTGTAATTAACTGCGAAGTTGCACCAACGATTTCTCCTTTTAGTACTTCATTTATTTGTTTGAGTGTGTAGGTCATTTATATAATTTGGATTTGGTATTAATATCAAAATACGGCATTTTGGCTAACATTTGCAAGTGAAAAAAATTAAATTTTAAATCAACAACTAAAAAGAAATAGAGATTACAATGATTTTCACAGATTCAAAACCAACAACCATCAACCATCAACCATCAACCAAAAAATCATTTCTCCTCCTTCTGTCCCATCATCATCAAAAACGCTTTCAAAAACGCGTCTATTTCGCCATTCATTACTCCATCAACATCGCTGGTTTCATAGCCTGTGCGAACATCTTTTACTAATTTATAAGGTTGCATAACATAGTTACGTATTTGCGAACCCCATTCGATTTTCATTTTCCCAGCTTCAATATCTGCCCGTTGTGCCTGTTTCTTTTTCAATTCAATTTCGTACAATTGAGAGCGTAACATTTGCATCGCCCGTTGTCTGTTATCTTGTTGCGATCTCGTTTCCGAACATTGTATCTGAATTCCTGTAGGTTTGTGAACCAATTGTACTTTGGTTTCCACCTTATTTACATTTTGTCCACCAGCACCGCTAGAACGGGAAGTTGTGATTTCAATATCGGCAGGATTAATATCTATTTCAATACTATCATCAACTAAAGGATACACATATACAGAGGCAAACGAGGTGTGTCGCTTGGCATTACTGTCAAATGGTGAAATTCGCACCAATCGATGCACTCCATTTTCTCCTTTTAAATATCCAAACGAATAATCACCTTCAAACTCAAGTGTTACGGTTTTAATTCCCGCAGCTTCGCCTTTTTGAAAGTTCAATTCCTTGATTTTGTAACCGTATTTTTCGCCCCACATCATGTACATACGCATCAGCATTTCTGCCCAATCGCAACTTTCTGTTCCTCCAGCACCAGCTGTAATTTGAAGTACGGCACTCAAAGAATCGCCTTCATCAGAAAGCATATTTTTAAATTCAATGGCTTCAATATAGGAATTTGTAACCTGATATTGTTCGTCCAATTCTTCGGAAGTGAGTTCTCCTTCTTTATAAAATTCGTAAGCCAATTGCAATTCTTCTGCCATTTCGCAGGCTTTATCATAATCTTCTACCCATTTTTTCTTGGAACGAAGTATCTTAATGTACAGTTCCGCCTCCTTTGGATTGTTCCAAAAATCGGGGGCTAACGTCTTTTCTTCTTCGTTGGTAATTTCAATTATTTTGGCATCAACGTCAAAGATACCTCCTCAACGCACCAAGGCGCTCTACAATACCTTTAATTTGTTCGGTAGTTGTCATAAATTATATTAATTTTGTAAAGCAAAAATAAGCAATT
>CANINJ010000217.1 GCA_947468985.1 Bacteroidota bacterium | reverse complement strand
GCCTGGAGCCAATCCTGCTGAAACAGTTGCCGACATATACCTGTTATTATGATACAATTGCGGAGGGTTACTTTGCTCTTCAATGGTAACCACATTGTCCATTTGAATCAATTCGCCTTTGTTGTTTTTCACAAACATAGAAGTTAAATCCAATGGTTTTGAACGGTCTTTCTGTTCAAATTGTCCAATGACTTGATATTGTTTTCCATTTCTCATAAAATACCCAAACCGTTGTCCACTCAAGGAAAGTTGCAATGTTTGTGCAATATCCAAAACAGAAATTCCTAAACTTTCAGCTTTCTCGCGGTTGATAGTGACATTAATTTCGGGTTTGTTGAATTTCAAGTTGACATCAGTTACAGAAAAAGTAGCGTTTTTTGCAGCTTCATCCATAAACTGAGGAATTTTCTCCTGAAGCTTTTCAAAATTTGGTGCTTGAATAATGTATTGAATTGGCAATCCACCACGTCGGTTTACTGCGATTGTAGGTTGCTCAGTTACCGAAGTTTTAATTTCAGGGAATTTCTTAGTCAACTTAGTCAATTTAGTCGCAATTTCTTTTTGGGTGCGATTTCTACTACTTGGGTCAACTAATGCAATTCTAACCCGCCCACTATTAACCGTTGAAGCACCAAAACCGGGAGATGTGATTATCAAACTCACTTTTTTCTCAGGAATAGAATCATCGATGACTTTTGAAATTTCTTGCATAAATCGATCGGTATATTCATAGGAAGAACCCTCGGGAGTTGTCATTGACATTACAATTGCACTTCGATCATCATACGGCGCTGTTTCTTTTTGCAGCAAATTGAAAAACAAATAAATCAATCCAAAACAAGCAATTAATATTGGGTAACTCAACCATTTTCTTTTCATAAAACGATTTAGCGAAGCGGCATAATTGCTATTTAGTTTTTGAAAGTAAGGCTCGGTTCTTACATAAAATTTTGATTTTTTTTGTTCGCCACTTTTCATCAAATAGGCATTCAACATTGGTGTTAATGTCAAGGAAACAAAAGCCGATATTAATACCGCAGCACCAATAACGACGCCAAATTCTCGGAACAGTCGCCCTACAAATCCTTCAAGAAAAATTACGGGTAAAAAGACAGCTGCCAAAGTTATGGAAATAGAAATTACAGCAAAAAAGATTTCATTAGATCCTTTAATTGCCGCTTCAATTGGGGTCATTCCTTCTTCTACTTTTTTGAAAATATTTTCTGTAACCACAATTCCATCATCAACAACTAATCCTGTGGCTAAAACAATTGCTAATAATGTCAACACATTTATAGAAAAACCAAAAAGCCACATTATAAAAAACGTTGCAATCAATGAAACTGGAATATCAATTAAAGGTCGGAAGGCGATGGCCCAATCTCTAAAAAATAAATAAATAATAAGGATTACTAATATTAACGAGATTCCTAATGTTTCGGCAACTTCAACAACTGATTTTTTTACAAATAGCGTGCTGTCAATTGCAATATTGAGTTTGATATCTTTAGGTAATACTTTTTTTAGGGCATCATATTTTTTGTAGAATTCCTTAGAAATGTCTAAATAATTAGCGCCAGGAAGAGGTACAATTGCAATTCCAATTAAAGGCAAACCAGATTGATTCATCTTAGTTTCTAAATTTTCAGGGCCTAAAATGGCGGTTCCAATATCACTAAAACGAACTATTTTCTCACCTTCAGATCGAATAATAATTGCATTAAATTGTTCTGCTGTAGAAAGGTTTCCGACAGTTTTTACTGTTAATTCGGTTGTATTACCTGTTAATTTCCCAGAAGGTAATTCAATATTTTGATTGTTCAATGCCGTTCTCACTTCAGAAACCGTGCAGCCATAAGAAGCTAATTTTATGGGATCAATCCACAAACGCATAGCATACTTTTTTTGTCCCCAAATTTGAACACCGCTAACACCCGGAATGGTTTCTAATCGCTGTGAAATTACGTTTTCGGCAAAATCACTTAATTCCAAGTCAGTACGGGAATCACTTTGAATGGTCATAGAAATAATCGACTCCCCATTGGCATCAGCCTTAGAAACTACTGGCGGAGCGTCAATATCTTGCGGTAAACTTCGTATTGCTTGAGAAACCTTGTCGCGAACATCATTTGCAGCTTCCTCAAGGTTTTTATTCAAATTAAATTCAACGGTAATGTTGCTACTTCCTTGAATACTTGAAGAGGTTACATTTCGAATACCATCAATTGAATTAATTGCTTTTTCGAGAGGTTCTGTAATTTGAGACTCAATAATATCGGAATTGGCACCTGAATAATTGGTTCTAACCGATATTTGTGCTGGATCTATTGAGGGAAATTCTCTAACACCCAGAAAACTATAACCAATAATTCCGAACAATACGATTGCCAAATTGACTACAATTGTAAAAACAGGACGTTTTATGCTTAAAGTAGATAAATTCATTGCTATTTAAGATTTTTGATTGCTGGTTTTAGATTGAATACTATCATTCAATATTTAAAATTTAATTTTTACTTTAACGGGAGCATCTGTTTTCAAAGACATTATTCCACTTGTCAATACCGTGTCGCCCACTTTCAGTCCAGAAAGAATTAGTACTGAAGCAGCTGTTCTTGAACCCGTTTCCACGATAACTTCTTGTGCTTTTCCTGCTTTTGAAACAAATACTTTCTTTCCACTTTGAATCGGAATTATGGCTTCTGTAGGAATTAAAATAGCATTTTTAATTTTATCCAATGGAAAAATCACATCTGCAAAAGTTCCTGGAAATAATTTTCCTTTTTCATTTTCAGCAATGGCACGCACTTGAAGCGTTCTTGTATTTAGAGATATTTCAGGCTCTAAAGCATAAATTTTTGCCGCATAACTTTCGTCAGAACCAGCAACTTTAAAACTCAAATTAGAATTTAATTGAACTTGGTTGGCATATTTTTCTGGAATTGAAAAAGTGATTTTCAATTTAGAACTGTTCACCAATTTAGCCACCAAAACACTTGGCGTGATATACGTTCCTGGAGAAATGGAACGCAATCCAATTTTCCCTGAAAAAGGAGCTTTGACCGCAGTTTTTGAAATTTGTGCTCTTATAAGTTGACTTTGCGCTTGCGCAGATTTAAAATCGGCACGTGCAATTTCATATTCTTCTTGGCTGATGGCTTCTTTTTGCAATAAAAGTTTCGCTCTTCTTTCATTTTCAGAAGCCAAACTTTCTTTGGTTTTAGCCTGTCCGAGTTGCGCTCTCAATTCAATGTCGTTCACTTTAAAAAGCACTTGCCCTCTTGCAACATTGGAACCTTCATTGAAATAAATAGCTTCCACAATTCCTGAAACTTCACTACGAATTTCCACTTGCTCATTGGCTTCTAAAGAACCTGAAAGAGACAAATTAGTTTCAAAATTTTGATCATTTACAACAATTCCACTTACATTCATCGGTTTGTCTTTCCCTGATTTCTCGTTTGAAAGTTCGCTTTTAGCTTTATTAGCCGCTATTCGATAGACAATAAAAATTCCAAATCCAATAACGATTAAAGTGTAAAAAAGATGTTTTAGTTTCATAATTTTATAAAAAAAGTGAGAAATTACTTCAAATAAGAAGTTGGATACAAATTTAGAACTTAAATAGATTATCTAAGTTAATTAGCCGTTATTTAACAAGTAATTTGTGATTATTTAACTAATGTAATTCCAAATGTTTTTGCGCTTGGTCATTTCAATAAATACCGCTCGCATTACTAAATTCTCAGGTTTTTCTAATGGAGCATCGTCTTTTAAGATTTTAACTGCGTAGTTTCTAGCCAAATAGAGTATGTCT
>CANINJ010000216.1 GCA_947468985.1 Bacteroidota bacterium | reverse complement strand
TTAAAGGAACAGAAAGACGGGATGAATTAGAACGAGATTTTGGCGGTTTCAAAATTGGATTACAGTTAAAAAAAGCTCGAGAAGAAAAACATTTAACTCAAGCTCAACTTGCCGAACGCATAGACAAAAAACGAGAATATATTTCCAGAATTGAAAATAACGGAAGCAACTTAACACTAAAAACTTTGTATGATATAGTTGAAAAAGGATTTGGCGGTAAAGTGAATATCCAAATTGAACTTTAAGTAAGATTCTCACTTCGTACTACACGATTTTCAATTAAAAATGCTACATTTGAAAGGAATACGCTAATGGATTGCTCCAATTTAACTTACTTTAGGTAAGTTTTCGCTACAGTTCTATAAGTTTAATCATAACTAAAGTAAAGCTTAAATTACTATGAAAAAAACACTTAACTTCATTTTTATTTTACTTTTTATTGTTGAAATTTCAGCACAAAATAAAAAAGAAACTTATCAGTTTTCTAAAGATATTGAAACCAAAATTGAAAAAGATACATTATCGTGGAAATATCAATTAGGCGCAACTGATTATTCAATAAGTGAATATTATAAAAAAGCATTAGAAACTTGGGATAAAAAAGGAAGTGGAATAAGAAAAATTACTAAAGAAGATAGTTTATATTTTAATTCGTTCAAGAAACAAGACGCTAAAGAATATATATTAAATCGTTCAAAAATTGAAAAAATTATAATAATAAATGAAGCTCATCATAACATAAGACATAGAGTTTTTACCACTTCTCTTTTGCAGGGTTTATATGATAATGGTTATCGTTTCTTTGGACTTGAAGCTCTTTCAGACACTCTAATAAACAAAAGGAAATTTCCAATTATAGAAAGTGGTTATTATACAAAAGAGCCACAGATGTCTAATTTATTGAAAGAAGCAATCAAAATTGGATTTACATTATTCCAATATGAAGTAAAAGATGGTTCAAATGGAAAAAACAGAGAAACAGGTCAAGCAGAAAATATAGCTAAATTAATTAAAGAAAATCCTAATTCTAAATTTTTAATACATTGTGGTTGGGATCACGTTAATGAAGGAGTGCCAGGAGACAAAAGTTGGGAGAAAGCTATGGCAGGAAGATTAAAAGAAAAAACAAAAATCGACCCTTTCACAATCGAGCAAACTGCCTATTCAGAAAAAGGAGATATTAAGTTTATTAGTCCATATAACTTAATTACAAATCCGGAAAAACCAATAATTATGGTTAATGAAAGTGGCAAAACATTTAATGGAAGTGAAACAAATGATCAAACAGATTGTAGAATAATTTATCCTATAACTAAATTTATTAATAATAGACCAGATTGGCTATCATTGAACGGAAATAGAAAAAATTATAGGATTTCAAAGTCTAAAATTTCAGAATATCCAATTTTGGTTTTTGCATATAGAAAAAATGAGTTTGAACAAAATGGAATTCCAGCAGATATAATTGAAATAATAAATGAACAAGACAAAACAAATCTAATATTAGAAAAAGGAATTTATAAAATAATCATAAAGAACAAAGAATATAAAATAATCAATGAATTTGATTTGAAAATAAAATAACTGCCAATAATAGTAGTTTAAAGAATTGGGGTGTGGGTTTAATTTAAAGTTTGTTTTGTTCGTTTTATTTTCAGTGCTTAATCGAGTTTCGGGCTTACCAAATCGACAACGCGCTAGATTTCCCTTCAAATCCAAAAACTTCACAACCACCCAATAACCGCGATAGGGATAGCAGCGGCATCCCACGCTTTTGGGCGTGGATACAGCGGATAGCCCGGCCATTCGCCCAAATACTAATAAAAACTTAAAATTTGTTGTTAATCAGTAGTTTTTCGGGGCGTAATGTCAATCGAATTGTGAAAAAGAATTATATTCGCAGCACTTAAAACTAACACTATGAAAAAAATTATTTTATCCTTATTATTAGGGATTATGCTTATTCCTGCAAGCGTTAAGGCGGATGAAGGAATGTGGTTTTTGATGTTCATTGAACGTTTGAATCACCGAGATATGCAAAAAATGGGATTGCAATTGACGGCTGAAGAAATTTACAGCATCAATCACCACAGTTTAAAAGATGCCATTGTTCAGTTTAATGGCGGTTGTACGGCGGAAGTAATTTCGAAAGACGGATTGGTTTTAACGAACCATCACTGCGGATATGACGCGGTTGCAGAATTATCGACTGCCGACAAAAACTATTTGAAAGACGGTTATTGGGCAGCAAATAAAGCTTCTGAAATGAAACCATCAAGTTTATACGTTCGCTTTTTTGTACGTATGGACGATTGCTCAAAACGTATTTTGGCAAAAGTAAATGATAAAATGACAGAAGCGGAAAGAGAAAAAGCCGTGAATCAGGAAATTGCAGTTATTGAAAAAGAAAATAATGAAGGTGGAAAATATACTGTTTCTGTTCGTCCATTTTTTCAAGGAAATGAATATTACTATTTTGTTTATCAAGATTATAAAGACGTTCGTTTAGTGGGAGTTCCACCAGAAAGTTTAGGAAAATTTGGTGGTGATACTGACAACTGGGAATGGCCACGACACACAGCAGATTTTTCAATGTTTAGAATTTATGCTGATAAAGATGGAAATCCAGCCGATTATTCTACGAATAATGTTCCATTGAATCCAAAACATTACTTGCCTGTGAATTTAAACGGTGTAAAAGAAGGTGATTTCGCTATGATTTTGGGTTATCCAGGAAGAACAAACCGTTGGATGCCAGCAGGTGGAATTGAGCAAAACGTGAAGTTTGCATATCCGGCTTGGGTTGAAGGTGCGAAAACTGGAATGGATAATATGAAGAAATATATGGAGCAAAGTGATGCTTTGAATTTAGTGTATGCTTCAAAATTTGCTTCGACTGCCAATTATTGGAAAAACCGTCAAGGAATGATTGATGCTTTAAGCAAATTCGGGACTGCAAAATCAAAAGCTGTTCAAGAGGCGAAGTTTGACAAATGGGCAAATAAAACTGCAAACAAAGCAAAATACGGAAATGTAATTGCGAATATAAATGCGTATTATGCGTTGACAAATGAGAAATCACGTCACGATAATTATTTGCAACAGTTAATGAGAACCACTTCTTTTGGTGCTATTGGAAGAACTTTAGGGAAACAATTGGAGAATTACGCAAAGGCTGATGCTACAAAACGCGCTACAATGGCTCCAATGATTACTGAAATGGCCGATGGTTTTTTCAAAGATTTATACCTTCCTGCTGAAAAAGATTTGTTGACAGCGCAATTGAAATTGTATGCAACAAAATCAATTGGATATGCAATTGCACCAATGGTTGAAAAAATTGGTAAAGACAATAATTACGATTATTCTAAATTTGTAAACGCTGCTTTTGAAATGAGTATTTTGACTTCAACCGAAAAAGTAAAAGCATTTTTGGATTATCCAAGTGATGCATTATTAGCGAGCGATCCATTGTTTACACTTTCAAATGATATGGTTGCCCACATGAATTCAAAATCGGATGCGATTGCAAAAGCGCAAAATGATTTTGGTGCAGCGTTCCGTTTATTGGTAGAAGGTTTGAGAGAATCTAAAATTGGAACTATCAAATATCCAGATGCAAATTCTACGTTGCGTTTGACTTATGGAAAAGTTCGTGCTTTGCCTGCTGACAAAAGAAACGATGCGAAAATTAATAACTATACGACATTAGACGGTCAAGTTAAAAAATACAAGAAAGGCGATGAAGAATTTGATTTGCCAGTGCGTGTTTTAGAAATGAATAAAAACAAAGATTACGGTCGTTTTGCCGATAAAGACGGTTCGCTTC
>CANINJ010000215.1 GCA_947468985.1 Bacteroidota bacterium | reverse complement strand
GTCAACAAAAGTTTTTTCTTCATTAAAAAGCATATTAGAAGATAATTTATCGCTTCAAGAAAACGAAGTAATCCTAAAAAGATATTTGGATTTTGATGAAGAAATACAAAAAAAGGCAAAAGGCGGAATTGATGATTTTGAAATAGAAAAGTTAGAATTTAAAAATCTGAATTTTGGGTATTTACCGAATGAACCTGTATTGAAAAATATCAATTTACAAATCAATAAATTAGAAAAAATCAAGATTGAAGGGAAAAATGGTTCAGGAAAATCGACATTTAGTAAAGTTCTGACAACACTTTACACACCTGATTCGGGAACAATTTTAATCAATGAAAGAGATCGAAAATTTTACAATCAGGAAAAAATGAAAGATAAGATATTACTGGTTAGCACCGAAGATATTTTATTTAATGAAACCATTAAAAACAACATTTGCTTAGGCAAGGAAATACCTGTTTTAGAACTATTAAATAAGGCGAAACAAATCAATTTTTATGAATTTATAGCTTCAAAAGAAGACGGATTAGATTTTATTATCAATGAAAACGGGAAGAATTTATCAACTGGGCAAAGGAAAAAAATCCTTTTATTGAGAACCTTTTTTTCAAAAGCTGAAATAGTAATTTTAGATGAAGTACTTTCAGGAATGGACAAAGAAACGAGAGAAAAGGTAGAAATTATCATCGAAACCGACACCTTAAAAACCTATATAATTATTTCACACGAGTCAATTTTAAATATAAATTTTACTAAAAAATATCGAATTCAAGATGGAAAACTCTTTTTATTATAACACGAACGCAATCGACTTTATTAAAATAGTATTCAAACTATTCATTGGAATTGTAGTTTTGACATTTGTCTTGTTTTTTACTTTGCAATTGAATGATTCCGTGAAATTCAAAGAGGGACAGATTTATTCTGACACACCACAATTGAAAATAAATGCGCCAAATGAAGTCCGAATATTAAATGTTTTCTTCAAAGAAGGTCAAGAAGTTAAAAAGGGCGACACTATTTTTATATTAGAAAATAAAAAAACGAAATCCGATTTTGATGTTGCAAAAATGGATGTGAAAATGATGGTTAACAAAATTGCAATCAATAAAAAATTAATTGCAAGCTCAAAAGAACGTGAAAATTCGATAAAAGAATTGTTGCAAATCCAATCCAATATATTTAATACTGATAGAAAAAAAGCAGAGCAAGAAATTAAATTATTGAACACTAAAATTAACTATTCCAATCAACAAACATCGATTCTATCTGAGAAATATGTTACCGATTCTATTTTATTTTCCAAAGGTGCTATCTCAAAATATGAGTTAATTGACACAAAAAACAAAAATTTAGAAGATAAAAAAGGGCAATTGGACAGCAAATCAAATTTCAGTTTGAAGAGCTATGATTTTGAAAATTTGTCCAATAATTATGAGAAAACCAATAACGATTTGAAGCGAGCGATTATAGATATTGAGAACCAAATTCAGAATTACAACCGAGATATTGTTGAACTTCAGGGACTTATTGCAGATAAAAATTACAATCTAAATTACATTTCAGATGAATTAGGGAAATTATTGATTATTTCACCTATAAATGGAACGATATCAACACTATTAAACGCAAAACAAAACCTTGAAATCATCAACAAAGGCGATGTGTTGACAGTAATTGCACCCAAAAAAGAAACCTTTTATGCTAAGATAAAATTGGAAGAAAAAGATTTGGCTTATGTAAAAAAAGGGCAAGAAATAAATATGAAATTAGACGCATACAACTATTATAAATATGGCGCTATAAAAGGTAAAATATCCTATGTATCGCCTTCAGATGTTGACAAAACGTACTATTGTTTGGCAAATATGGAAAAGTACAATCCTAATATTAGATTAAAAGCGGGTTATGTATTGAAGGGCGAAATCATTATAGAAAAAATGCAACTGTTTGAGTATATAATTAAGAAACTATTCAACACAATTGATGAAAGTGTAAATTAATATTTATGGGAAAATCAATTTTTATATTCATTGTCATTTTGCAAACAAATTTGAGTTTATGTCAGGAAAAACTAACGTATAAAGACTGTGTTAATTTAGCCATAAAAAATAACTTGTCTTTAAAAAGCGCATCCATTTCCGAAAAAATTGCGGTTTACAAACTTCGAACAAGTGTTGGTCAATTGTTACCCGTAATTACAGCAAATGTTGATAATAAATATTCTTGGGGTAGAGAAATTGACCCAAATACGAATACTTTTATTGATAAAAATTTAAAAGCATACACAGGAAATATGACAGGTTTATATACTTTATTTTCAGGGTTTTATAATTTAAAAGCTATAAGGTCTGCAAAGCAAGAAGTTGAAATAAATAAGGCATTCCAACAAAAAATACAAAATGAAATTACAATAGAACTTTCACAAAAATTCATAGAAATATTGTATTTTCAAGAGTTAATAATAGCCAATAAAGAACAAATTTTAGGCAGTGAAAAACAATTGGAATTTGCAAAATTAAAATTTGATTCTGGTGTGATTTCTGAAAGTGAGGTATTCAAAATTCAATCTCAAAAAGCCTCAGAAGAATTGGTTTTGGTGACCAACCTAAATCAATTAACGACAAATAATATCGATTTGAAACAGCTTTTAAACATTCCATTAGAGAAAGAAATTGAATTAATAAAGCCTGCTTTTTTAGTTTCTCAAAAATCAAAATTAGAAGAAACCGAATATGAAATTACAAAGAAAGCAGTTGTAATAAATCCTTCCTATTCAATGAGCAAGTGGATTGAAAACAAGGCAAAAACCGAAATTGCATTGGCACGATCAGCAAAAATGCCATTATTAAATTTGAAATATACGTATGGTTCCAATTTCAGTGATAGCGACCCTTATACTACATATAATGATCAGATAAATAAAAATATAGTCTCGGTTTTAAAATTAAGTTTAATAGTTCCAATATTCAATCAATTTGAAACTAAATATAAAATAAAACAGAGCAAATTGGGATACGAACAAGCAAAATTAGAAACCAAAATTGAAGAAAACAGACTTTCTAAAGTGATTTTACAAGCAATAAATGACACAAAAGCTGCCAATAAAAAAGAGGAAACATCTACAATTGCTTTTGAATTTGCTAAAAAAAGTTTTGAAGCCGATTTATTAAAATATGAATTGGGAAAAATAAATATCAATGAGTTTAATTTTACAAAGTCGAATTATAAAAATGCACAAGTCGAATTAATAAAGTCAAAATACGAGCTGTTATTCAATACTGGATTACTAAATTTTTATTTGGGGGAAGATTTTTCATTGTAAATCAATACAACATTTGAATTTCTTTAATTCCAAAAGTTTCAACGGCATCATTTTCTAATAAAACAGACAATTGCCCCGAAGAATTGACATTTTGAATAATTCCCATAAATTTTTCCTCTTTGGAATTGGAAAAAGGCATTGGAACCCCTTTTTTGAAAAGTTTTTGATTGTATTCCAACCATAAATCGGAAGCTAAACCATTTTTCAAAACAGAAACATTCGTTTTTATAGCTTCAATACTATTGAAAAGTAATTTTTCTTTATCAAATTCAGAAAGCATTAGAACCGCTAAAGAAGTTGCTTTTGGAAGTCCATCAAAGTTAATTTGGTTCACATTTAATCCAAATCCAACAATAGAAACAAATTCACCATTATTTTTAATGGTGTTTTCAATCAAAATGCCAGCAATTTTTTTGTTATCTGACAATATGTCGTTTGGCCATTTTATAGCTAAATTTGGAATATTATAGGTTTCTAATGTCGAAATAATAGCAAGTGCAACAGC
>CANINJ010000214.1 GCA_947468985.1 Bacteroidota bacterium | reverse complement strand
GAGAAGAAATGAACATTGAAAACACGAAAGCGCAAATGCGGAAAGGGGTGCTTGAGTTTTGCATCTTGTCGGTTTTGAAGGAAAAAGATGCCTATACATCTGAGATTTTGGACACTTTGAAAACCGCAAAATTATTGGTCGTTGAAGGGACGGTTTATCCGCTTTTGACACGATTGAAAAACGACGGATTACTCAACTATCGTTGGGAAGAATCGGTTTCGGGACCGCCAAGAAAATACTATAGATTGACCGAAATTGGGCAGGAATTTCTTACCGAATTAGACAGCACTTGGACGGAATTATCGGACGCTGTAAACTTAATCACAACTAAAAAATAAAACGATGAACAAAACTGTAAATATAAATTTAGGCGGGTTGTTTTTTCATATTGATGAAGATGCATACCAAAAATTGACGCATTATTTCGAGGCTATAAAACGCTCTTTATCAAATACTTCAGGTCAAGACGAGATTCTGAAAGACATTGAAATGAGAATTGGCGAATTGATTGCTGAAAAACATTCCAATGACAAGCAAGTAATTAGTTTTAAGGAAGTTGAGGAAATTATTGCGGTTATGGGGCAGCCCGAAGATTATAGAATTGATGGTGACGAACCGATTGAAGCTACATACATTCCAACAGGAAATAAAGTTACGAAAAAGCTGTATCGCGATACCGAAAACGGAATGATTGGTGGCGTTCTTGCTGGATTGGGACATTATTTTGGTGTGGATAAAGTTTGGCTTAGAATCTTTCTTTTGATAATGGTTTTGGCTTGGGGAACTGGAATTTTGGCGTATATAATTCTTTGGATTGCGATGCCAGAAGCGGTTACGACTTCGGAAAAACTTGAAATGCGAGGCGAACCTGTTACGATTTCGAATATCGAAAAGAAAGTTAGAGAGGAAATTGAGATGCTTTCGGAAAAATTCAAATCTACTGATTTTGATGGTATGAGAAAGGGTATTAAATCAAATGGCGATAAGATAAAGAATACTTTTGGTGAGATTATTCGTTCCATTTTGAATGTTTTCGCAAAGGTTATTGGGGCGCTAATGATTCTTGGAAGTTTGGCAATTCTTGTGGTATTTTTAATTGGTGTTTTGGCTTTTGGAACGACAAATTTTCCTGATTTTCCGTTTCATTCGTTTGTAGAATTAGGAAATTTTACTGATTATCCGATTTGGTTTTTTGGATTGCTATTTTATGTAGCGGTAAGTATTCCGAGCTTTTTTGTTCTATTATTAGGATTTAAAATTGTAGCACCAAATAGCAAATCTATTGGTTCGATTGCGAAATATGTTTTGTTGGCACTTTGGATAATTGCGATTGCAATTTTGATTTCTATTGGTGTGAAGCAAGCTTCTGAATATGCGTACAATGGTCGGGTTTATGAAAAACAAAGTATTAATTTGAATCCAAAAGATACGCTTTTGATTAAATTCAAAAACAATGATTACTATGCAAAAGACGTTTCCGATTATACCGATTTTGAAATTACAAAAGATTCGTTGCACCAAGATGTGGTTTATTCAAATATGATTTCATTTGAAATTGAAAAAACTGATGAGAAATTGCCTTTTATAAAAATCAATAAAGAAGCAAAAGGAAAGTCGTTTGAAGAAGCTAAAAACAGAGCCGAAAAAATAAAATACGGCTATAAAATTGTTGGCAATCAATTGATTTTAGACAACTATTTGATAACTGAATTGAAAAATAAATACAGAGATCAAAAAATTGGCATTAAATTGTATTTACCAAAAGGGACTTTATTTAAAATGAATTCAAGTATGAAAAATTTTGATTATTCTGATAATTCATTTTTCAATTTGCATACAAGTTCCGACGAATATATTTACGTTGTTGGTAATTCTCAAGTAAAGTGTTTGAATTGCCCTCCTGGTGAAAATGAATATGATGATGTAGATTCCGAAAATCAAGATACTATTGAAACAACAACCGTTTCGGTGAAAGTTGCTGGAAAAGAATTAATTAATACCGTAACTAAAACGCCCCGTAACTAAAATATTCATAGTTAAAACCTTGAAAAATGCCATAAATAATTATTTTATTAAGGTTGGGCATAAAAAAAACATCCAAACACCAATTTGGATGTTTTTTTTTCTATTTTTGATAAAATTTATAAGTCCAAAAATATGAAAAAGATTACTTTATTATTTATTACTCTCCTTTTAACAGGACTTTCTTTCGGGCAAAAAAGGGAAAAAGTTAAAGGTTCAAAGATTGTAACCATTGAAAAAAAGGAAATTGGGAATTTCGAAAATTTAGAAATTGAGGATAATTTAGAGATTTTTCTTGTTAAAGGTGATATCTGTTCTTTAGAAATTGAAGCCGACGACAATCTTCATAGCGAGATTAATATCAATTCAAATGGGAACACCTTGCGTTTAACTACTGCTAAAGAAGTTGGGGGATTTAAGAAATTCAGTATAAAAGTTACCTACACGAACGATTTTAAGTTACTACTTGCAAAACATGAGTCAAATATTACGGCTATTTCTGATATTGAATTGGATAATTTTACGATAAAGTGTTTTGATTATTCCAAATTGTTTGCCAATGGAAAAGTTAAAACTTTTACTTTAATGCAAAATGACAAATCAAAAGCAGAATTGAATTTGAAATCTGAAAACGCAACAATAGAATTGAGTAAAAATGCACATTTGAAAGCGTTGATAGCTGCTACACAATTAAAATTAGATTTATATCAAAAAGCAACTGCTGTTGTGGAAGGCGATGTTGCTGAATTAAAATTGAGATTGGATAATAATTCGGAATTTACAGGGATGAATTTGATTGCAAAAACTGCAGAACTTGTTGCTGAAGGAAATTCTACTGCAAGCCTAAATGTAGTCACAAATGCTTCGATTGAAGCATCTGGAAAATCAGAAATTCAGTTTTATGGCGATGCTAAAATTGAACTTAAAAAGTTTACAGAGAATACTGTTATTATGAAAAAAGCGTTGAAGTAGTTTTTTAAAAAAATAAGAATAAAAAAATCCAAACTATTAGTTTGGATTTTTTTTGGTCGGGGTGGCAGGATTCGAACCTGCGGCCTTCACGCCTTGCGTGACGCTATAACTCAGAAACATCAATTAAATTATTGTCTAAAAGATATCTTTTCGCACCTCTTTTTTTAATTTTTTGTTCTAAATTCATTGCCTCAGAACGTGTTGAAAATCCAATTTGATAGATTAAACACCAGGGTTTACCTGATTTTGTAGATAAACTCAATCCAGAATTATGTCTTTTAAGCCGGTTTTCAAGATTATCAGTTTGTCCTGTATAATATTTGGAAGTGCTTTCACTATGTAATATATAAACGATGTACATAAAAATTATTTAAATGGCAATTTAGCAAAATTCAAAAAATAAGAATAAAAAAAATCCAAACTAATTGTTTGGATTTTTTTTGGTCGGGGTGGCAGGATTCGAACCTGCGGCCTCCTGCTCCCAAAGCAGGCGCGATAACCGAGCTACGCTACACCCCGCAATTCGAGTGCAAATATATAATTATTTTTCAGTTATACAACAGATTTATTGAAATAGAATTTTTATTATTTTTCATTTAAATTAGTAATGAAATTTTATGCGAAATATTTTAATTTAAACTTACATTTGTACTTCTAAAAATAAAATTAAATAAAGAAGATGTCAAACACAATTGAAAAAATAAAATGCCTTATTATAGGTTCAGGACCAGCGGGTTATACCGCGGCAATATATGCAGCAAGAGCCAATATGAATCCCATTTTATATCAAGGAACACAGCCAGGAGGTCAATTGACAACTACAAACGAAGTTGAAAATTTTCCAGGTTATGTTGATGGTGT
>CANINJ010000213.1 GCA_947468985.1 Bacteroidota bacterium | reverse complement strand
TTCTATCGGAAACGACCACGCTGGACCAGAATATAAAAAAGCAATTGTTGAAATGCTCAAGGCAAATGGTTATGAGGTTACAAATTACGGAACCGATTCGTCAGATAGTGTAGATTATCCCGATTTTGCACATCCAGTTGCATTAGATGTTGAAACTAAAAAATCTGATTTTGGAATTATTATTTGCGGAAGCGGAAATGGAATTGCAATGTCCGCCAATAAACATCAAGGAATTCGTGCCGCATTGTGTTGGATGAAAGAAATTGCGGTTTTAGCACGACAACATAATGATGCTAATATTATTAGTATTCCTGCTCGTTATACTTCAATTCCTCAAGCTGTAGAAATGGTTCAAACTTTTCTGAACACTGATTTTGAAGGCGGAAGACACCAAAAAAGAGTTGATAAAATCAGCTGTTAATTGAAGCGGAACTTCGAGAGGACTCACAGGGAGATGCCTAACCGAGTTTAGTATAAATTACTTCGTAACTCGAAACATTCTAACCGAGGGCACGCCCAAAAGAAAATTGAAGAGCTACGTTTGAAATTTAAAGCTCTCAATTAGGCGAAAACCCTGTAAAGTGATTGGCCTGCAAATTCTAATTTTATCTCATTATAGACTATTCTGTTAAACACTAAGGTTTCCTCTATTGTTGCAATTTGTTCTTTGATTAATTTATCTTAAATATAATTAAATCGGTGCTTATTAAATTTTACTATTTCATTAATAAAGAAAATAATATAGCCAAAAAGAAGAAAAATTATAATTGAAAAGGCATATCCAGTAACATTTTCTCTAGTAAAATAAGTTAAAATGGAAAGATGTGCAAAATATATTATAGGTAAAACACAACCATTTTTCTCAATAGAATAAAATCGCTTCTTCAAATAAATATAAAAATAAAAAAATTGAAAAAATGCAATAGCTAAAATTATTAAAGTAATTGATTGATGAAATGAGATGTCTTTAAAGTAAGGATTGAAGTTTATATCTTTAAAAAAAAGAAATAAAACTCCACCAAAAACCAACATATATGGTTTTAATAAAAACAATGAAAACTTTCTAAAAGCAACCCAATAAGAACCTCGAATTGTTTTATTATTTCTCAAAATTTCTTTTTTGTGTTGCTCCATAAAACCTTTAAAAGCATCGTAAAAATCTTGGTTTTCGACTTCCATTTTTTCTTCTAAAGCCAAAGCAATATGGTCTAACATTTCCTGACGGATATCTACATAAATCACTTTATTTTTAATTAAAAAAGCGTCTATAAACTGGATTTGTTCTTTAATTAATTTCATAACTAATATTCTAATTTTGGTTGAACTAAACTTTGCATGTTTCTGATAAAATCCTCCAATTCCGCCAAACGATTTACGGTTTCTTTGGTTCCGGTTTCGGTGAGTTTGTAATATTTTCTCAATCGATTGTCTACTTTTTCAACTTCTACATCAAGCAAGCCTTCGGCTTCTAGTTTGTGCAAAGCAGGATACAAAGCGCCTTCGGTAATTTGAAGTTCCCCAAGTGTAATCGCTTTTACCTTTTGAGTGATTTCATAGCCATACATCTTGCCGTTTTTCTCCAGCAATTTCATGATTATGGTGTTTAAACTTCCTTTGTACAATTGTGAATTTTTCATTTTATTGTTGCTGTCAATTTGTAAATTAATTTATTTTAAGATGCAAATATACATAAGTTTCTTATACATAACAAATTTATGCATAAAAATTTAAAACCCATTCATTTTCAGAAACCTTATTCGTTTAGTATCTTTGCAAAAAAGAAACCAATGTCTTCATTTTATAAATTGAACATTAAGGAAGTGAAACGCGAAACCAAAGATGCGGTTTCGATACTTTTTAATGTTCCCGCAGAATTACAATCCAACTACAAATTCGTTGCTGGACAATACCTCAATTTGAAATTAACTTTAGACGGTGAAGAAGTTCGTCGCGCCTATTCCATCTGCTCTGCACCCGAAAGTGGCGAATTGAGAATTGCCGTGAAAGCTGTGAAAAACGGACTTTTCTCACAATTTGCAAACGCAAAATTGAAAGCTGGCGATACGCTGGAAGTTGGAAGCCCAGAAGGAAAATTTACGTTTGAACCACAAGCAGATCGTCAAAGAAATTATGCGGCTTTTGTTGCTGGTAGCGGAATTACGCCTGTTTTATCTGTTGCAAAAAGCGTTTTAACAAGCGAACCAAAAAGTACTTTTGTGTTGGTTTATGGAAATAAAACTCCTGAAGAAACTATTTTTTATCAGGAATTACAGGGTTTGCAATCACACTATGTTGGACGCTTTTTTGTGCATTATTCCTATACGCAAGCGAAAGTTGAAAACGAACTTTTTGGTAGAATTGAAAAATCGACGGTGAATTTTGTGTTGAACAACAAACATAAGGAATTGACTTTTGAGAAATTCTATTTGTGTGGTCCTGAAGAAATGATAAACACGGTTTCGGCGGTTTTAAAAGAACAAAATGTCGCTGAAAAAAATATAAAATTCGAGCTTTTTTCGAGTTCTTCAACTGAAAATAAAATCCAAGAATCGTTGGGCGGTCATTCTAAAATTACGGTTTTGGTTGACGATGAAGAAACGACTTTCGAAATGTCGCAAAAGCAAACTATTCTTGAAGCGGCTTTGAAGCAAGGAATTGACGCTCCATATTCTTGCCAAGGCGGAATTTGTAGCAGCTGTTTGGCGAGAATTACGTCGGGAACTGCCGAAATGAAGAAAAATTCTATACTTACAGACAAAGAAATCGCCGACGGTTTGGTTTTGACGTGTCAAGCGCATCCAACTTCCGAGACGATTTATGTGGATTATGATGATGTTTAAATAAATTTTAGATGAAAACCAAAAATTAAAGAGACAATTCCAGCTTAATTTTTTCAATTACTTGTTCTGGTAAAATCGTTCGCATTACGTCTTCATAACCCGCTACTTTTTTATTTCCATAGACCGAAGTTGGAAGTTTTGGATATAAATTTCTATCAGAAACCAACGCATTTTCCAAAGATTGGTTGAACGGTGAAAATCCTAAAAATGGATGCGTAGCACCCCAAAGTGTAATGGTTTTTACGCCTAACATTGCCGCAATATGTGCGTTTCCAGAATCCATAGAAAGCATTATATCTAAATTACTAATCAATTGAATTTCTTGATTAAATTGGAGTTTTCCTGCCGTTGAAATTACATTTTCTTTGCCTTTTGAAAGCGAATTTAAAACTTCAATTTCCTTTTTCCCACCGCCAAAAAGTAAAATTTTATAGTTGGCATTTTTAGCCAATTCGTCAATTACTTGCACCATTAAATCCAGCGGATATACTTTGGAATCGTGTTGTGCAAAAGGAGCAATTCCAATCCATTTCTGCGTTTTTTTACCTACAATTGAGGTAATTTCTGAAGATAATTCTTGTTTTTCGGGAAACGAAGGATTCGATAAATCCAAAGGAAAACCAAGTGTTTGAAATACATTTTTGTGTCTTTCAAAAACAGTTGGAAGTTGCCTAAAAATTTTGTTTTCGGCACGAGTAACTTCCTTTTTATCGGTTCTTCCTTTATCTGTAAAAGCTATTTTTTTTCCGCTCAAGGCAAATAGCGTTCGGATTACCTTAGAACGTAAAACGTTATGCAAGTCGGCAAATGCGTCAATATTACGTTCTCTTAAATCCTGAAATAACCGAAATAATCCAAAGAAACCCTTGTGTTTTCCGTTTTTATCAAATGCAAAAAAAGCAACATTTGGAATTTCATTGAAAAATGGTTTAAAGAAAGGACTTGAAATTATGGTGATTTTTACGTCGGGATATTGCTTTGAAAACGCTCGTAAAATAGGAACCGTCATAGCGACATCTCCCATTGCGGAAAGTCTTAT
>CANINJ010000212.1 GCA_947468985.1 Bacteroidota bacterium | reverse complement strand
ACTGCTTATTCTTGCCATTGCAAGTTTACAATTAATGAGTTGCAACAAAAAAGAAGTCGATTTCAACGACCCATTAGTATCCAACAGAGATACATTGGTTAATCCAGCGGAAAACTTTTTCCTATATGCAAATGGAGGTTGGTTCAAAACCCACCCAATTCCATCAACAGAAAAAAGTAATGGTATTTTCAGAACTATTGGCGATACTATCAACAACCAAATCAAGCAAATTTGCGAGAAATCTGCTAAAGATGTAAGTGCGGAAAAAGGAAGTAATAAACAAAAAATCGGTGATTTCTATGCGACAGGAATGGATTCACTTGCCATTGAAAAAGCAGGTATTACACCTTTAAAATCGGAATTCAACAATATCGAAAAAATCAAAGACGTTCCTTCTTTAATGGCTACAATTGCCCACTTGCACACCATTGGCGCAAGCCCAGCATTTTCATTTTATCTAGGACAAGATGATAAAATAAGTACAAAATATGCTTTGTTTTTAGGACAAGGTGGTTTGGGATTGGGCGACAGAGATTACTATTTCAATACTGATGAGCGAACCGTTTCCATTAGAAATGAATATGTAAAACATCTGCAGTCTATGATGAAATTAATTGGTCAAGACGAAGATACAGCGACAAAAAATGCAGGAACAATTATGAAATTGGAAACCGATTTAGCAAAAGCCTCACGCAAATTGGAAGCGCTTCGTGATCCAATTAAAAATTATAACAAAATGACCGTTGCCGATTTAAGCAAGTCAACACCAAATATTGCTTGGAAGACTATTTTACCCGTTTTTGATGTCGCAAAAGCAGACACTATTATTGTTGGGCAACCAGAATTTTACAAAGCTTTAAATTCATTGGTGAAAACCTATTCTATTGAAGATTGGAAAACGTATTTGAAATGGGATTTGGTCAATTCGTATGCCTCTTATTTAAATAGTGCCATCGAAAATCAAAATTTCAAATTTTATTCAACCGTTTTAAATGGTGTTTCAAAACAAAAACCACGCTGGAAACGAGTGGTTGGACAAACAGACGGTTCGTTAGGAGAATTAATTGGCCAAGTTTACGTTGCTGAATATTTGCCGAAAGGCTCGAAAGAAAAGTTATTGGAAATTGGAAACAACATCCGAGAAGTATATGCCGAACACATCAAAAAATTAGATTGGATGAGTGAAGCTACAAAAGTGAAAGCATTGCATAAATTAAGTAAAATTGTAATGAAAGTGGGCTATCCCGACAAATGGAAAGATATGAGTACGATGAATATCGATAGAAAATCGTATTGTGCCAATGTGATGCAAGCCAATATTTGGGACTATAATTACATGATCAATAAATATGGAAAACCCGTAGACAGAACCGAATGGAGCATGCAACCGCAAACGTATAACGCCTATTATAACCCAAGTAATAACGAAATTGTAGTTCCAGCGTGTAACATTATGGTTCCTGGATACGAAGGTAGAATGCCTGACGATGCTATTTTATATGGAATTATTGGTGGTTCTACTTTTGGTCACGAAATTACCCACGGATTTGACGATCAAGGAAGTCAATATGATGAAAATGGAAATTTGAACAATTGGTGGACTGCGGAAGATTTGAAAAAATTCCAAGCTAAAACAAAATTGATAGTTTCTCAGTTTAGTAAGTTTACTATTTTGGGAGACAAACACATCAATGGAGATGCAACTCAAGGAGAAAATATTGCCGATTTAGGTGGCGTTGTTATGGGTTATGAAGCGTTTAAGAAAACGCCTCAATATAAAAACAACGATAAAATTAGTAATTTAACCCCAGATCAAAGGTATTTTCTATCTTATGGATATGCTTGGATGGTAAACATTAAAGACGAAGCTTTAGCAACACAAATTATGACGGATGTTCACGCTCCAGCACAGTTCAGAATTAATGGACCTTTGAGTAATATGCCAGAATTTTATAAAGCTTTTAATGTGAAAGCAGGAAATAAAATGTTTCAAACCGACTTACTTCGCGTAGTTATTTGGTAGATTTTATAACTAATTATAGTAAAGACCGTTCCTTTTGAGCGGTCTTTTTTTGTTTGTATTTTCCGTTTTCGTAAAACGAATATTATGTATATTTGCAACACAAAATTCAATTAGAACGTGAGCCAAATCAACAAATTAAAAATTCTGAATGATCCAATTTATGGATTTATAACGATTCCAAATCCTTTTATTTATGATTTAGTACAGCATCCGTATTTTCAACGTTTGCGACGAATTTCTCAAATGGGATTGTCTTATTTGGTTTATCCAGGTGCGCATCACACCCGATTTCATCACGCTTTGGGCTGTATGCACATTATGCAAAAAGCCATTGAAGTATTGCGATTCAAAGGGATTTTAATTTCTGTTGAAGAAGAAAATGCGTTGCTAATTGCGATATTATTACACGATATTGGTCACGGCCCTTTTTCTCACGCAATGGAACACAGCATTGTTGAAGACGTGAATCACGAAGCCATTTCGTTATTGTTTATGAATAAATTAAATGAAGAATTTGATGGCAAATTAAGTTTGGCGATTCAAATATTCAAAGGCGAATACCACCGTAAATTCATGTTGCAATTAATTTCTAGTCAATTGGATATGGACAGAATGGATTATCTGAAACGAGATAGTTTTTATTCGGGTGTAGCAGAAGGAAATATTAGTTCTGATAGATTAATCCAAATGATGACGGTTGTTGACGACCGGTTGGTAATTGAAGAAAAAGGAATTTATTCTGTAGAAAAGTTTCTAATGGCGCGCCGATTAATGTATTGGCAAGTCTATTTTCATAAAACGAGTTTAGTAGCAGAATTAATATTGACGAAAGTCCTAAAACGAGCCAAAGAATTAACTCAAAAAGGAATTGTTTTGCCTTGCAGCGAACCGTTGTTATTTTTTATGAAAAACAAGGTTGAACTCTCAACATTTGATAATGATACTTTAGATAAATTTGCACAATTAGATGATTTTGATATTATTAGCGCTTTGAAATCGTGGTTGAATAATGACGATTTTATCTTGAGTTCTTTAAGTAAAATGATTATTAACAGAGATTTATTAAAAATAAAACTGAATAGCGAGAAATTTTCAAAAGAAGTTTTGGAAGTGTCAATTGCAGCTTTTTCAAAAGAAAATAATATTTCAATTCAAGAGGCAAATTACTTTGTTTTTAAAGGAAAAATTAAAAACCAAGCGTACAGTATTGAAGCGGAACCTATTCGGATTTTGAAGAAAGACATGACGGTTGAAGATGTTGTAGAAGTATCGGATCAATTGAATTTGAAGTCATTATCCAAACAAGTGACGAAATATTATATCTGTTTTCCAAAACAACTCGTTGAAAATTAACATTTAAAATCTATTTTTTATATTTTTGTCAAGATGAAATTTACAGCAGAACAAATAGCGGGGATATTAGAAGGTGAAGTAGTGGGAAATCCAAACGCTGAAGTTTCCAAGTTGACCAAGATTGAAGAAGGTGTTGAAGGCTCATTGACTTTTTTGTCAAATCCAAAATACAACAATTATATTTATACTACAAAAGCAACAATAACGATTGTAAATGCTACGTTTTTTCCTGAAGGAGAAATTGCAACGACGCTTATAAAAGTTGCCGATGCGTATCTTGCTTTTTCAAAATTATTAGCATTTTATGCTGATGCAAAAGGAACTAAAGTTGGAATTGAACAGCCTTCGGTAGTTTCAGAAAATGTGAAATATGGCGATAATTTCTACTTGGGAAGTTTTGCATATATAGGCGCAAATGTAACGATTGGAAATGATGTAAAAATTCATCCGAATTGTTTTATTGGAGATAATGTTGTCATTGGCAATAATGTTACTATTTTTGCGGGTGCAAAAGTTTT
>CANINJ010000211.1 GCA_947468985.1 Bacteroidota bacterium | reverse complement strand
TTTATCATTACTGCCTCTAAAAGGAAAATTATTTAAATCAACTGCGACGGTGTCTGTAGCTGTTTTTTGATGTGAAAAAGTAATTGCAATTGTTGTATTATTTTCTGCTTCAATTTTACTTTTAATTTTGTTTAATGTCTTTTCAAATTGGGTTTTATGAATTTCTGAAACCGTAAAATGCAGGTTTGAATTTCCGTTGGAACTCGCATATAAAACACTTTCTATTAGATGTTCTTCAATGGGAGTTGCGATATGATTTTTGTAATTGTGAAATGGTAAAATCCCTTTCGGTTTATTGGCGTAATCAAAATGCGACAAATCCAACATTCTTTTTATGAAATAATAATTTTTTTGGTCTTTATTCCAAGAGTCAAAATCAGTATGTGCTTCACGAAGTTGTTTTTCAATTGTTTTAAAAAACGGGAATTTCTCAATTCCTGCTAAAAAAACGGATAAATTATTGGCATTTTTTCTATTGATATAAGCATTTATTGTTTCGTTTTCAATGTCAAATTCATTTAAAAATTCATTTAAAAACTTAAACATTCTGCTGGCTGCACCAGATGCAGGAACAAACTTTTTAAGTTTTAGTTTGTCTTTTTCAGTGTCAAAATAATTTGAATATTTTTGAAATTCATCATTAGTTAATTTTAGAATTCCATCGTTTAAGACTGCTGGACGATCTAAAACAACTTTAGCAATTCCATTCTTGAAAATATTTAACTGCTTTTCAATTGAAGTAAGCGGGATTCCTGTTTCTAAAATTTGCAGGTAATCTTGACTAGAAAAACCTAGTCCCTTGGCTTTAGTAAGTTCTTCAATTATGGCAATCGCTTTTTGAAAACGCATTTTTGGATTGCCGGAAAGCACAATAAAAGGTTTGTTGTTTTCTATTAATGCCATTTTGAACTTCTCGAAAGTTTCAACTCTGTTATTTGGAGCGTCACGCAAGTCGTCTTGTTCCCAAGGCACATCAACATCAGTTAGAAAAAATAAATCGTACTTATGTTTTCGTGCAGCTTTATCCAATTTCGCATCGCAAAAACCATAATACATCTCAGAGAAAACTTTAGTAACCATCAAGCATGTGTCGGCAAAAAGGTAGGTGTTGGCTTTTTGCAACGCTTCATTTTCGAGTTGCATTTGAACAATTGCTATGGGTAATAAATCTTCGGCAGCACAAATTTCTTTTTTAGAATTCCATTTTTCTTGCAAATAATCGCGTGCAAATTCAGGAGCCCAAACCGTATTGAAATGTGCGGCTAATTGCTTTGCCAAAGTTGTTTTCCCTGTGCTTTCAGGTCCGTAAATCGCAATTTTTATTATGTCGTTTCCAGTATACTGGAGCTGTTTAAGGTTTTCTTCCATTCTAAATAGCCGTAAAAGGCAATAATTGTAAATACTATATATTGAATGCTTGTAAATGTATATCCTTTAAAAAAATACAGTGGAATGGAAATAACATCTCCAATTATCCACAAAATCCAATTTTCAATTTTGCGCTTTGCCATAAGCCACATTCCTACAAAGAAAATCCCTGTAACCAAAGTATCAACGTAAGCCGACCACGTTGTAAATTTATTAAAAAATAAATACACTCCGACAACAAAGGCAATTGTTGTTATAAATATTATAAAAGCAATTGATTTTTCCTTATTTGAAAGAGTTGCAATTGGATATTCATCTTCGCCTTCTTTTTTTCGAGTCCATAAATACCAGCCGTAAATACTCATTATAAAATAGTATCCGTTGATCATCATATCGCCCAATAAAGCCCATTTCCATAGCAAATACACATAAATTGAAGTGCTGATTATTCCTGTTGGAAATACTAAAATATTGTCTTTTTTGGCATACCAAACGCTCAATAACCCAAAAATTACAGCTGTAATTTCAAGGTAAATTTCAAATGTTGGGTACTCTTTATATTGATGAAATAGATATTCTATCATTTAATCTTATTGTAAAATTAGTGCTTTTCGAACACATACACCAAAGTAAAATTTTCAATTTCCTCAAAATGAAACGAAAAATCTTTTGTATTATTTTGAAAATGTAAACTTGCACTCCCCGATTTGTCATTTATCTGAAATGGTTTTGCTTGGATGTGCTCTTTGAAACTTATTCCAATTTCATTGCGGATTTTAAAAATTGATTCTTTGATTCCCCAAATTACTGTTAGTTTCCTAATATATACTTCTTGGCTTTGTTTGTTTAAGAACTCAAACTCATAATCTACAAATTTACCTGCGATTTTGATTATTTTATCTCTTTGTAATTCGATGTCAATTCCCACTTTTTGGTCGCTAACTATGATTGTTGAAAATTCGTGAGAATGGGAAATTGAAATGTGTTTTCCGTCTTTGAGATATGGTTTTCCGAATTCGTCGTATTCCAAATCAAAATCTATGTAGCCTTTTTCTTGTAATAATTTGCGTACGCTTAAAAAAGCACGTTGGTGCAATTCCGATTTCATTCCGTTGAACCGAAGTGTGTTGGTTGAATTTAAAGTAACCTCATTACATAATTGCTCCAAGGATTCTGTTATTTTCCAAACGAGAATTTGAGTTGAAGGGCTGAAATTTATGGTTTTATAAAGTGGCATTTGATGAATTATGAATATAAATTATGAATTTCCTAATTACGACTGAACCCTAGCCCTGATAGCAGCGGTATCCTCTTGTGGCGGGGTTCGCCACAAGAGATATAGCGAATAGCAGGAAATAGCTTCAAAAAAACGCACTCTTTCGATTAGTTGATTAAAATTCAAACCGTTACAAAATAAACATTTCATAAATATTTATGAAAATTATTAAATTATAAAGTTTATGCTTAAATTTGCAAAAAATTTAAAACAAATATACAATATAATGAGTACATCAACTATGCCTTATGTGGCTTTCAAAGTAAAAGACATTTCCTTGGCGGCTTGGGGAAGAAAAGAAATTGAATTGGCGGAAGCTGAAATGCCAGGTTTAATGGCGCTTCGTGCGGAATACAAAAACGAACAACCGCTTGCTGGTGCTCGTATTGCAGGTTGTTTGCACATGACAATTCAGACTGCTGTTTTGATTGAAACCTTAATTGCTTTGGGTGCGGAAGTTACTTGGAGTTCTTGTAATATTTTCTCTACTCAAGATCAAGCTGCTGCTGCAATTGCTGCTGCGGGGATTCAAGTTTATGCTTGGAAAGGGTTGAACGAACCTGATTTTGACTGGTGTATTGAACAAACTTTGTTCTTTGGTGAAGACAGAAAACCATTGAATATGATTTTGGATGATGGTGGAGATTTAACAAATATGGTTATTGACCGTTACCCAGAATTGGTTGCTGGAATCAAAGGATTGTCTGAAGAAACTACCACTGGAGTTCACAGATTATACGAAAGAGTAAAAGCGGGAACGTTGCCAATGCCGGCAATTAACGTGAATGACTCGGTTACAAAATCGAAATTTGACAACAAATACGGTTGTAAAGAATCAGCAGTTGATGCTGTTCGTCGTGCTACCGATATTATGCTTGCTGCAAAAAGAGTAATCGTTTGTGGTTATGGTGATGTTGGAAAAGGAACTGCTGCTTCTTTTAGAGGTGCTGGATCTATTGTAACAGTTACGGAAATTGACCCAATTTGTGCGCTTCAAGCGGCAATGGACGGTTTTGAAGTTAAAAAATTAGACACGGTTATTGCAACTGCAGATATTATTATTACCACTACTGGAAATAAAGACATCGTTTTGGGTTCTCATTTCGAGAAAATGAAAGACAAAACTATCGTTTGTAACATTGGGCATTTTGACAACGAAATCGATATGGGTTGGTTGAACAAAAACCACGGTGCATCAAAAGTGGAAATCAAACCACAAGTTGACAAATATACAATTGCTGGAAATGACATTCTTATTTTGGCAGAAGGTCGTTTGGTAAACCTTGGTTGTGCTACAGGTCACCCA
>CANINJ010000210.1 GCA_947468985.1 Bacteroidota bacterium | reverse complement strand
GTTTTTCTCCCAATAATTCAAAAAGTCTGCGATTCCAGCTTGGTTTCGAACATCTCGTTCTAAAACGATGTCAATAAAATATTGCACATAAGCATTCCCTGAAAGGGTTTTAGACAGGAATTTACTCACTATAATTTCTACCGCTTCATACAAAGATTTTTTTCTAATGTCTTGAAACGAAAGGGAAATATCAAATTCTGAAAGCCATTTTTCAAATTCTTCTTCCTGCGTTTTTTCTTTTCCTTTGGCGATAAAATCGTGAACTAGAAGTTCATTTTGAACGTGATTTGCGATATAAAACAAGAAATATGATTTGGCTTCAATATCGGCGCTATTCTTTAAATATTTTAAAACATTGATAATCATTTGAACGTCCGAAGAGTTCTGAATCATCAAGGTTTCTGAAGATAAAAGCGGGATATTTTGTTCTGTCAAATAATTTGCAATGGCAATTCCTTGACTTCTTTTTCGGGTTAGAATCACTATTTCTTGATAGTCGAATCCTTGTTTTTTTACTTTTTCAATCGTGTTTAATGTTGCCAATAAATACAATTCGTTTTTATCCAAAGCGTCTTCGTCGTCTTCTGATTTTTCGGGTTTTGGAATAAATGAAATATTTACATAACCGCCCAACTTGTTATTTTCTTTCTGATGACTATGATTCTCGTATAAATCTTGGTAATCTAAATTGGTAAATTCAGAAGATAAAAAGTAAAATAGTTTGTTGTTAAAATCAATTACTTCTGAATAACTTCTGTAATTTTTATCCAAATGAAACAATTCCTTTTCCTTATTATTAAACGGATTATGATCTTTGCTCAACTCAATAAATTGCTCTGCTTTTCCTCCACGCCATCTGTAAATGGATTGTTTTGGATCGCCCACAATCATTAAAGTTCCTTTTTCGCCTTCAAATTCGCTTGATGTTGCGTTGTCAATTAGCGGAATTAAATTCTGCCATTGCATTTCGGAAGTGTCCTGAAATTCATCAATAAAAAAATGTCTGTAGCGCTCACCCAAACGTTCATAAATAAATGGTGCGGGTTGGTTTTGAATTTCTCGGTAAATAATAGCGTTAAATTCGGCGATGGAAAGTACATTTTGTTCTTTCTGAATTTTTGCTAGTTCGTTACTAACTGTATTTAATAATGAAAGTGGCGTAATATTTTTTAGAAAGGCATTGTAGAAATCTCGTTTTTCAAATTTCTTGTAAATCAAATCTAAAATCGCAATCATTTCTGGAATTATTGCTTCGATTTCGTTTCTATCTTTGGCGGTTTTATTGATTTTTATATCGTCAAATTCGTGATAGGTTTTATTTTTTGGATTGAATTTTTCATTGATAATACTTTGCAAATGATTTGGAAAATGTCCCGCAGAAAATGATTTGGAATCAATTCCATTTTTTTCAATAAGATCAAAAATGCTTTGAGCAAATGCTGCATTTTCTTTTTCCAAAATTTTGCAAGTTTCGGCGACTTCACTTTTTATTTCTACAAATTCAGTTATTGATTTGTCTTGAAAATGCGTGACTTCTTCCCGATTATTTTCATTTAGAAGTAACCGCCCCGTTTCTAAAATTTCTCGTGAAATGTCCCAACTTTTATCATCGTCGGTTTTTTGCATTGTAAAATCGACAAGCAAATTTGTTAAAATATCGTCTTCGCCAGCTTGCGCGATGATAGCATCAACGGCTTCTGTTAAAAGATTTTCTGTGTCCAATGTAACTTCAAAAGTCATTGGTAAATTTAAATCGTGGGCAAAGGCACGAATCACTTTGTGGGTGAATTTATCAATCGTAGAAATATCAAAAGCAGCATAATTATGAATAATATGCTTTATGATTTGCTTGGATTTGGTTTGGATTTCCGAAACAGAAAGTTGGATATCACGAGACAAATCGAGCATTAAATCTGCGGCTTTTGGGTTGGGATTGTCTTTTGCAAATTCGGATAAACTGCCTACAATTCGGCTTTTCATTTCGTGAACCGCTTTGTTTGTAAACGTTATGGCGAGAATGTTTCTATAGGCATCATTTTTCTTAGCGACCAAAATAATTTTCAGGTATTCTTTGACCAAGGCGTATGTTTTTCCTGAACCTGCCGATGCGTCGTATATTGAGAATGATGGTCTTTGAATGTAACTCATGTAGTTATATTGTCTTATTTTTTAATACTCTTGAATACGAAAACGAAATTATAAAATCTAAATATCACTATTTCCAGAATGCCCTAGCCCTGATGGAAGGGAAAATCCTCGCCTTTTTTGGCGAGATTTGGAATGACATCAGGAAACCTGCCGGCAGGCGGGCGGGTAGCTCCTAAAAAACCATTATAGATTTATTTGATGGAAATATAACGAAATAGAATTTCCATTTTCAAAGTTAATTGATTAATTTTGAATAAAATATTTATAAATCATAAACTACTATATTATGGCATTTGAATTACCACAATTACCTTATGCGTATGACGCTTTGGAACCACATATTGATGCTCGCACGATGGAAATTCACCACACAAAACATCATAATGCGTACACTACCAATTTGAATGCAGCGGTTGCTGGAACAGATATGGAAGGGAAAACAATTGAAAATATCTTGATAAATCTTGATATGAAAAACGCTGCAGTTCGTAATAACGGCGGGGGTTTTTATAATCATAATTTGTATTGGGCAGTGATGTCGCCAAATGGTGGTGGGCTTCCAACGGGAGATTTATTAGCGGCTATTGAAAGTGCTTTTGGAACTTTTGAAGAGTTTAAAGCAAAATTTAGCAAGGCTGGAATTACACAATTCGGTTCAGGTTGGGCTTGGCTTTGTGTTCATAAAGGCGGAAAATTAGACGTTTGTGGAACTCCAAATCAAGACAATACTTTGATGCCAGGCGTTGGTTGTGGTGGAACTCCAATTTTAGGAATGGATGTTTGGGAACACGCTTATTATTTGCATTATCAAAACAGAAGACCAGATTATATTGAGTCTTTTTTTAACTTAATTAACTGGGTTGAAGTTTCTAGAAGATACGCTTTAGAGAAATAAGCCTCAGACCACAAAGGGGAAATTAGTAAAACAGGCAAGAAGAAAGATGTTAAAGTCTTTTTTCTTGCCTGTTTTTTTATAAAAAAAAGGCGAAATTTTACTTCCGCCTTTTCCCCCCAAATCTACCAATAACTTTACCTACTAATGCTATGGTTTAGTAAATATATACCGACAAAGGTGTTGTGTAAAAAAAATTAGATAAAGTGTAAAAAAAATCGATAAAGTGTGAATTTGGCTACAAATACTATGAAATCGTATCTTTTTATTTATTTTAAAAAATAAAAAGGGCGGAATGTTACTTCCGCCCTTTTTGCCCCAAATCTACCATTAACTTTACCTACTATTGCTATGGTTTACCAAATGTATAGTAAGACGATGCTTGTAAAAAAAAGATTCGATAAAGTGTTCGATATAATCGATAAAGTGCGTTTTTTACTACAAATTAATAGGCTCTTGTATCTTTTCCTTCATAGAAATTCATAAAAGCTCGGTTTACTACTCGGTTTCCGCCAGGCGTTGGATAATCTCCAGTGAAATACCAATCCCCTAAATTTTTCGGGCACGCTATATGCAAATTTTCTACTGTTTGGAATATGATCTTCACCTCGGCTTTCACAGAAACATCTGTAAGCATTTCAGCAATTTTATCTGAAACTTCTTGTGGTTGAAAAGGCGCATAAATTTCTGTCACGAAGTTCACTACTTCACTATCTTTCAGGTTTTCTTGTGCTTTGCATTTCAAATAAACTGATTCAACAATATGGTATAAATTTCGTTCTTTTAGCAATTCTAATGCAGCTTGAAAAGCAACTAACCCTTCCAATTTTGCCATATCAATTCCGTAACAATCAGGATAACGAATTTGTGGTGCCGATGAAACTACGATGATGCTTTTTGGATTCAAACGATCCATCATTTT
>CANINJ010000209.1 GCA_947468985.1 Bacteroidota bacterium | reverse complement strand
TCCTTTTTTATGGGATTTAGACAAATCAGAAAAAGCTTTTATAGAGGCAATTGTAGTCGTTTTATCATGAGTAACATCTAAAATCAAATTCTGATGTTTGTAACTTTCGTGCTGATTGGTTACCTTTTCTAAAAACGCAACACTATCGCCTTGCGTATCTTTGATAACTATTGTATGTCCTTTCGCATCTACTTTCATGACAAATAAATTTAATTATTATTGAATTTTTGAAGCCAATAAATAGATGACTGCCATTCGAATAGCAACTCCATTTTCTACTTGGTTCAAAATTAAAGATTGCTGAGAATCGGCAACATCCGAAGTTATTTCTACTCCTCGATTAATTGGTCCAGGGTGCATTATTACGATTTCTTTATTTAGCGAATCTAAAAGTGTTTTATCCACACCATATTGTTGTGCGTATTCCCTTGTTGAAGGAAAAAAGTTAACATCCATTCGTTCGTTTTGAACGCGTAACATATTGGCCACATCACACCATTCCAGCGCTTTACGTAAATTAGATTCAACTGAAACTCCAAGTGATTCAATATGTCTTGGAATTAGCGTTTTAGGGCCACAAACTTTCACTTCGGCACCTTGCATTTGCAAAGCATAGATATTAGAAAGTGCTACTCGGGAATGCAAAACATCTCCAACAATAACTACTTTTTTACCAGCTACTTCACCTAATTTTTCCCGAATTGAATAACTATCTAATAAAGCTTGTGTTGGATGTTCGTGTGCACCATCTCCAGCATTGATAATACTTGCTTTTACATTTTGCGATAAAAAGTGTGCCGCTCCAGGATTGGCGTGTCGCATTACAACAATATCCACTTTCATCGAAAGTATGTTATTTACGGTGTCAATTAATGTTTCTCCTTTTTTCACCGAAGATTGCGCTGCAGAAAAACTAATTACATCTGCAGAAAGTCTTTTTTGTGCCAATTCAAAAGAAAGTTTTGTACGCGTACTATTTTCAAAAAATATATTAGCAATTGTAATGTCTCTTAATGAAGGTACTTTTTTAATTGGACGATTAATGACTTCTTTAAAATGATCGGCAGTTTCAAAAATAAGGTCAATATCATTTTTGGTGATATTTTTTATTCCTAATAAATGATTTACACTTAGTTCGCTCATTTTTTATAGTGTTGGTTGTTTGTTATTAGTTGGAACTAAATAAACAGCGTCTTCGCCATCTTGTTCCTTCCAGCATACTTTTACTTTTTCATTATTTATAGCATCAACTTGACGACCTCTAAAGTCAGGTTGAATGGGTAAATCACGACTAAATCTTCTGTCAATTAAAGTCAAAAGTTCGATTGAATAGGGTCTTCCGAAAGATTGAATTGCTGTTAAAGCCGCACGAATACTTCTTCCGGTGTACAGAACGTCATCTATGAAAATTACCTTTTTATTTTCAACCAAAAAATCAATCTGTGTTTTATTCGCTTCTAATAATTTATCATTTCTCCGGAAATCATCTCTAAAAAAGGTAATATCGAGATAACCCAAAGCAATATTCGAAATTTTATATTCGTTTTCTAATAAAGATTTCAATCGTTCTGCTAAGAAAGTTCCTCGAGGTTGAATTCCAATGAGAATTGTATTTGAAAAATCTAAATGTTTTTCAATCAATTGACAAGCCAAACGATGAAGAATGATATTGACTTCCTTTGAAGTGAGCAATACTTTTTGACTCATAATTGAAGTGTTTTGTTTGGTTATGCAAATATATAATTTTTTTGCAGACTTAGGTTATTGATTTTTACAGATATAAAAAATAATTTCATTGTGGTTATAAAAACAGAAAACTCCTGATTTCTCAAGAGTTTTCGTTTAATCTTTATAAAATAAAAATTAAGAATACATTTTAGTTCTTAATTCTTGAACGCCTTCATTGTCTAAATATTCGTCAAAAGTCATATATCTGTCAATTGCTCCTTTTGGAGTCAATTCAATCACACGATTACCAACAGTTTGTGAAAATTCATGATCGTGAGTTGTAAAAATTACAGAACCTTTAAAGTTTTTAAGAGAATTATTAAATGCTGTAATCGACTCTAAATCCAAGTGATTTGTAGGTTCGTCAATCATCAAAACATTGGCACGTTGCATCATCATTCGTGACAACATACAACGCACTTTTTCTCCTCCAGATAAAACTCTACTAGTTTTTAAAGCTTCTTCGCCAGAGAAAATCATTTTCCCAAGGAATCCACGAATATTAACCTCATCACGCTCTTCTTCGGTTTTCACCCATTGGCGCAACCAGTCAACCAAAGAATAATCATTTTCAAAGAAAGAGTGATTATCAACGGGCAAATACGCTTGATTTGTAGTTACACCCCAATCAAAATTACCAGAATCTGGTTTTTGCAATCCATTCAAAATATCATAAAAAGCAGTTGTAGCTCTTGAATCTTTCGAAAATAAAATGATTTTATCGCCTTTCGCCATATTCAAATCTACACCTGTAAATAAAACATCGCCATCTACAGAAGCACTCAAATTTTGAACATTTAGAATTTGGTCACCCGCTTCTCTTTCTTGATCGAAAATAATCGCAGGATAACGACGGCTTGAAGGTTTAATTTCGGAAATATTTAATTTAGAAATCATTTTCTTTCGAGAAGTCGCTTGTTTTGATTTGGCAACATTCGCACTAAAACGTCGGATAAATTCTTCTAATTCTTGTTTCTTTTCTTCAGCTTTTTTATTTTGTTGCGCGCGTTGTTTTGCAGCCAACTGACTTGATTCGTACCAAAATGTATAATTTCCAGAATAGTGGTTTATTTTACTAAAATCTATATCAGAAATATGAGTACAAACAGCATCTAAAAAGTGTCTGTCGTGAGAAACTACAATTACCGTATTTTCATAATTTGCCAAGAAATTTTCTAACCAAGCGATGGTTTCAAAATCCAAATCGTTGGTAGGCTCATCCATAATAAGCAAATCAGGATTTCCAAAAAGTGCTTGCGCCAATAAGACACGAACCTTCATTTTTCCTTCTAAATCGCCCATTAAAGTATAATGACTGTCTTCGGTAATTCCAAGATTTGACAACATTGAAGCTGCATCAGAATCGGCATTCCAACCATTCATTTCTTCAAATTGCACTTGCAACTCCCCTATTCTATCTGCATTTTTATCATCATAATCGGCATACAAAGCGTCCATTTCTTTTTTAACGGCATACAAAACTTTGTTTCCCATCATCACCGTTTCCAAAACCGTGCTTTCGTCGAACATATTGTGGTTTTGGTTTAAAACCGACATCCTTTTCCCTGGTTCCAAGTGAATGTGCCCTGCTGTAGGATCCATTTCGCCTGTAATAATCTTCAAAAAAGTTGATTTTCCAGCCCCGTTTGCACCAATAACTCCGTAAATATTTCCGTGTGTAAAGACCGTATTTACTTCGTCAAACAAAATTCTTTTGCCAAACTGAACTGATAAATTATTAACTGATAACATTGATTTTCTATTTAAATAATTTTTTGCAAAAGTATAAAAAATACCTGAATTTCAGCCATTTCATTGCTTGAAAAAGACGCCTATTTTAATTTAACTATCTATTAACACTGAATTTAGATTGTACTCGATATTTTTGTATGTAGCATTATGAATATGAAATTACCCAAATCGTGCTTATTACTATTATTTCCCTCTATAATTCTAATGTTTTTAAGTTCCTGCAATAAAGAATTTAAATCCAGCGATTATCGAGCGTATTTTGGTGGAGAAGTTACAAATCCTACAAATCGTTTCGTCTATTTTTCTAAAGATGGTGTTGTAATTGATACTATACCGCTTCAAAAAGACAACACATTCTTTGTAGAATACGATTCTTTAGCTCCAGGAATGTACTCTTTCAAACACGATCCAGAATATCAATATGTCTATTTTGATAAAAATGACAGTATTATGGTTCATATAAATTCCAAAGATTTTGATGAATC
>CANINJ010000208.1 GCA_947468985.1 Bacteroidota bacterium | reverse complement strand
ATTTTAGAGTGTAGATTTTAGATTTTTGTTGTCAATAGATATATTAGGATGTTATATATTCAGTTTATCTAAAAAAAACAGCCACGAATTCACGAAATATCTAAGTAGATGTAACGTCATAATTTAACTTAGTACGAAATCCAACAACCATCAACCAATAACCATCAACTAATTCCCACATTATACAATACTTTTGCAGCAACACTATTTGAATTAGCTGAACCACCAGCAACGAATACTCCTTTTTCTCCAAAAACAGATTCTATTCCATATACAATAGCTTCTTCATCGGGATTGTTTTCGCCATCATAGCGATAAATATCAGTAATTTTATAATTGTTCGGATGGTTAATTATTTCATTTTCGTGAAGATTAAAATCAAGAATAAAACCCTTTTCATATAATTCCTTTAAGGCGTTTATAACAGTGGTATAATGGTATTGCGTTTCCATTTTATAAGTATTTGATTCATATAAATTTACGAAGAATTTCAATCGGTTTATTTATAATTATGTTAAAGTCTTTTTTATAAATAGCATTCTAAACCCATTTTAAGTTGTAAATTTGCACAGCAGACCGCCTTATCGCCGCGATTTAATCGGGGAGGAAAGTCCGGACACCAAAGAGAAGCATAGCGGGTAACGCCCGTCATTTCGAGTAATCGAGAGAGGACAAGTGCAACAGAAAGTATGTACAGGTAAGGCTGTAGTGAAACCAGGTAAACTCTATGCGGTGAAATTTCAAGTATATCAATAGTCAAGGGCTTCTCGTCCGTTGTTGAAGGGTAGAAAGATAGAGTTCGCGAGTAATTTCGAGCCAAGATAAATGATAAGGCTCCGATTTATCGGAGACAGAACCCGGCTTATAGGTCTGCTTTTTTTAAATTTCTGATACAAATGGTTTAAGAATTGTAAAAAAGTTAATTTATAAATAGTGCTTTTTTAATTTCAAATAATATTCAAAAATGCATTTAATTTTCCAATTTAAATTAATAAATTTCAACAAATTGTATAAAATATTTAAACATTTTTAAAAATTACTGTAATTTATGCCTATTTATTACAAAGGTTTTTTAATTTCGTATTGTAATAATATGTTTTAAATAATGTTTAAAAAATTACCCTTATTTTTTTTATTTACCTTTCAATTTGGATTTCCTCAATCTGAAACTACAACTGTTGTTGAAATTAAAAATATTATAACTAAAGCAGGTTCTCATTTAAGTAAATTAGAATGTGATAAATCATTAGTGCTCGCTAGAAAAGCACTTGAAAAGGCACTTTTGATAAATGATAAAGAACTTATTGCAAGATCTTATAATATAATAGGATTGAATCTTGATGAATATTATGATTTTAAAAAAGCAATCTTTTTTTTTAATGAAGGTTTGAAATATGCAAATAAAACTAAAAGTGATTTTATTAAATATTCATTACATAACAATATTGCTAGAACCTATTGTTTTCGAAAAATAGATTTTAATAAAGGAATTTACCATTATAAGAAAGGCTTATATTATTCAAAGTTACTTAAAGATGACTATGAAATTATGTATGCCAATTTGAATATTGCAACTGCCTATTTTGCGATTGAAGATTATAAAAACGGATTACCCTATTTAAAAACCGTTGAAGGGCCAATTGAAACTGGTGATGAATTGGAAGCTAAAATATCATATAATTCTCTACTTGGGGCTTATTATTCTTATAAAAATAATTTTGTTGATTCTGAAAAATCGTATAAAAAAGCATTGTTGTTTTGCGGTGAAAATAAACCAGAATTTTTAGAAGATAATGCAACAGAAGTTTATGATGATATTTCCAGAATGTATTCAAAGAAAGGGGATTTTAAAAAAGCCTATTTCTATATGGATAAGTTCAATGTTCTTAAAGAGAAACAATATAATGAAGAGCATTCCAAAATAGAAAGAACTTCTGGAATGCTCATTTTTTTAGATGAATATAAAAGGAAAATCAGTCAAATTGAACAAGAAAAAATAAATCAAACTAATTATTTAGAGCAAGCTAGAATGATTGGAGTTTTGTTTGTTATTATTTTTTTAGTTTTATTAATACTAATAATTTCACTCTATAAAAATTATATTTTTAAAAAACACTCTAATAGGAGATTAGTTATTGCTTATCGAAAAATAAATGAATCAAACAATAAATTAAGTAGAGCTTTAAATCTTAAATCACAATTTATATCAACTATAAGTCATGAATTACGAACGCCACTATATGGAGTAGTCGGTATTTCGGATTTACTAGTTGCGGAACATCCTGAATTGATTAAGAGTCCCTACATAGATTCTCTAAAATTTTCAGCAAATTATTTATTGTCCCTTGTAAATGATGTGCTTGAAATTAGCAATATCGAAAATAAAAAAAATAGTTTAGAAAATGCTCCTTTTATTATTTTTGATCTTATGAATTCTATTTTAGAGACATTAGGTGTTTTATACAAAATGAATTGTAATGAAATCATTTTTAATATTGATGAAAATATTCCTAAACATTTGATTGGTGACAAAGATAGATTGTCACAAATTTTAATCAATTTATTAGGAAATTCATTAAAATTTACAAAAGAAGGAAAAGTTACATTAACAGCTAATCTAGTTAATAGTGAAGATGGTTTTAGTCTAATTGAATTTGAAGTTAAAGATACTGGTATTGGAATTGCGCTTGAAAATCAAACTAAAATTTTTGATAAATTTGTTCAAATAAAAGATTTTAATAATTCACATCAAGGTTCGGGATTAGGATTGTCAATAGTTCAAAAGTTAATAGAATTATTTAATAGTAAAATTCATCTTCAAAGTGAATTAGGAAAAGGAGCTTCATTTAAATTTTCAATTAAGTTTAAAAATGGTAGCGGTAAAACTTTAGAAACTCCTACTATTTTAGTTTTGGATGAAATAGATTCAAAACTTAAGGTGCTAATTGTTGAAGACAATAAAATAAATCAAATAGTAACTAAGAAGATCTTAGAAAAATTACATTTTAAAAGTCACGTTACAGAGAGTGGAATTGAAGCTTTAGAAATAGTATCAAAAGAAACTTTCGATTTAATTTTAATGGATATTAACATGCCTGGGATGAATGGTTTTGAAACTACAATACAAATTCGACAAATGAATATTGAGACGCCTATAGTAGCTTTAACAGCATTCTCTAAGCTTGAAATTGAAAAGGAAGCATATGATTCTGGAATGAATGCAATTGTTATTAAACCTTTTAAAATCTTAGAAATGCGTAAAATTATTACGGATTTGATAAATAAAACAAAAAACGCTGATTAATACCAGCGTTTTTTTCTGTTTTGAAATAGCATAAAACAAAACAGATATAAATTAAATAGGTTTTAGCTATTTAATTGGAATGTTTTTTAATGCTTTTTTCTTTGCCCCTTCTTTTTTAGAAACAGTAACATGAAGAATTCCATCTTTATAGTTGGCTTCAATTTTGTTTTCATCTACAGAATCAGGAAGTGTGAATGATCTGTAAAAAGATTGATAATTAAATTCTTTACGAACGTAATCTTCTTTTTTATTTTTTTCTTCTTTTTCTTCTCGTTTTTCAGATGAAATGGCAAGTAGATTGTTGTCTATTTCTACTTTGAAGTCTTCTTTTTTCATTCCTGGAGCTGCCAATTCAATTACCAGTTTTGTGTCGGTTTCTTTGAGATTTACAGAGGGTAAACTTGTGCCTAAAGCAGTATAATTTCTATCGGTCCAATCAAAAATATCTCTTGAAAAAAAATCATCAAAAAGAGTATTTGCTGTTTTACTAACTGACGGAAATAATCCGTCTCTTTTAACTAATGTTTCCATGTTTTTTGAATTAAATGATTTATATTTTATTCTATCAAATTTAGATAAAATAAATATTTATAAATCACTCATTAACATTCAAAACGTTGAAAAGCAGTTATTTATAGTTGAAGTGTAACTAGGATAAATTCCCGTAAGATT
>CANINJ010000207.1 GCA_947468985.1 Bacteroidota bacterium | reverse complement strand
TTCGGCTTTTGAAACAATTATTGTCAGACATCCTGTGCTTCGTTTTGGTAAACCAATAGAAAGTTGTCGGTTTGAAGGCGACGATTTACCAACGACAAAACATTTTGGGCTGTTTTTTGAAAATCAACTTTCCGCAGTAATTTCGGTATTTGAAGCAAAAAACAATTTATTTCTTGAAGAAAATCAATTTCAAATTCGAGGAATGGCAGTTTTAGAACAACATCAAAAGAAAGGTTTTGGTGAAGTCCTTTTGAAATATTGCGAGAAGCAAATTATAAATAAAATGGGTGAAATCATTTGGTTTAACGCCCGAGAAAACGCAATTGGTTTTTATGAAAAGTCAGCATATCAAAAGATTGGTGGTGGTTTTGAAATTGCTGACATTGGAATTCATTATGTGTTATTTAAAAAGGCATAACGCTAATCTTATGCTAAAACCCTTTTAAAAGAACACGAAAATTCGTAAATTGTAGGAAATTAAAAGCGTTATGAAAAATCACTTCCTTTTAATAGTCTTCTTCCTTTTTATAAATTGTAAAAATGAATTGCCGAAATTTGTTTTGGAACCAAAATCAGTTTCTGTTACTTCTGAAAAAACATATGACAAATCAGCAATAGCAATTGATTCGGTTCAATTACAATCATTTCACTCGAAAGACTTAACTAGTTTTTACTATTCCAATTCCAACAAAACCGTTTGGACAACTTCGGAAAAGAGAAAAATCATCCTTGGCGTTTTAAATAAATCAAACGAAGAGGGATTGAATCCGTTGGATTATTCAGCAAATAAATTGAATCAATTTGAGTTAAAATACAATTCGCTTTCAGATAATGAATGTGCTGAATATGATGTGTTATTGACTTATAATCTTCAGAAATACATTTCACATTTAACGAACGGAAGATTAAATCATAAGAAATTATATAAAAATTGGGATTTAAAGGAGAACAAAATTGACCTCCAAGAAACGATTTCTGAATTGCTGATAACTGATTCTTTATCTTTTAAATTAGAGCAATTGAAACCAAATTTCATTGTTTACAAACGATTGAAAAAAGCCCTAAAAATCATCAATTCCTTTCCAAATGACGATTTTATAAAAATTGAAATCAAAGGGAAAATGGTGCAAAATGATAGCAATCCAAAAATAGTTGAAGTCAAAAAAAGATTGCTGTATTGGAAAGACCTTCAGCCAAAAGACAGCTTATCTGAAATTTATGATTCAGAAACAGAAAATGCCGTGAAAAAATTCCAAAAAAGACACGGATTAGCCGCTGACGGTGTAATTGGAAAAGGAACTACAATGGCATTAAATTTCACTAAAGACCAGCGTAAAGAACAAATTATTGCCAATTTAGAACGTTGGAAATGGTATCCTAGAAATATGGGGAATGAATTTGTAATAATAAATATCCCCGAATACCGACTTACATTAATTAAAAACATGGACACGCTAAGGGTTCATAAAGTGATTGTAGGAAGAGCTAAACGGAAAACGCCCGTGCTTTCATCAAAATTGACTCAAGCCATTTTCAACCCAACTTGGACTGTTCCGCCAACTATTTTGCGGGAAGATGTGATTCCTGCCATTTTGAAAAACAGAAGTTATTTAGCCAATACAAACATTCGATTAATTGATAAAAACGGAAATGTTGTGAATTCAAGAAATTGGAATTTATCAAATGCTCGAAGTTTTCGATATGTTCAAATACCCGGAAAATTTAATTCTTTAGGAATGGTGAAATTGATTTTTCCAAATCGGTTTTCTGTGTATTTACACGATACAAACCACCGTGATTTTTTTGATAAAAACGAACGTTCCTTGAGTTCTGGATGCGTTAGAGTTGATAATCCGTTAGAATTAACCGAATATTTATTGGACGATAAAGAAAATTGGAATCTTGAAAAGATCACGGAAACATTGCAAAGTGAAAAAACGAAATATGTTTCAATCAAAAAAGAAGTACTTTTTCATTTGCTTTATTGGACTGCGTGGAGTAAAAAAAACACACTTATTTTTAGAGATGATATTTACAATCTCGATGCCGATTTATATCAAAAATTAGGAAACCGATTTTGATTTTGTTGTAGGATAATATATATATAAACACGATTTGTCTTTAATTTTACTTATAATTTCCGTAGTAATTTCTGTTGGAAGTGCTGGACATCCTTGACTTCTTCCTAATCGATTATGAGCTTTTATGAAAAAATTAGACACATAATTGGCGGCGTGCATAACGATTCCTCGATTTCTGGCATTGTCATTTATGCCTTTTTCCAAGCCATCAAGCTTCAATGACATTCCGTGTTTTCCATTGTAAATTTCTCCCGTGGCATAAAATCCCAAACTACTTTTGAATGATTCCGCAGCATTAGAAAAACTATTTGCAAACTCATCGCCTGTATTTCTTCCGTGTGCAACAAGTGAGTTAAATAAAATAGTGTTTGTCGCCAAATCAATAACCCAAAGACGTTTCGTATTAGAGGACAAACTGAAATCAATTAAGGTTAATATGTCTTTTTTGACAAAACCCTTTTCCTTCATTTCATAAAAACCTTTCATTGCTTTTTTGAAGCTTTCTATCTTTGGTAATGCTAGATTATTGTTGTGTAAATCGCTATAAATACGTAAAACTTCAACTTCAAAATTAGTGTTTAAAGTTTTGGTTTTAAATGCAGATATTGGAAGTGTTGTATTTTTTATCGGAGTTATTTCATTGGATGAAAATGAAGATAAAAGGAAAACTAAAACGGGTAGAACTTTGTAAATCATTGGTAATCTATGCTTTGTGTTATTATTTCGCACATTCAAATATAAAACATAAAAAAGCCTATTGCAATGAATTAGGTATTTTAACGGATAAGATTAACACTTAATCGGAGTAATAAATTATAAAAAAAGGTTGCGGATTTTCATTACAATTTAAAGTTGATTTCAATGGTAGTAGTAAATTACAACTTATTTTAAGAAATATTACATTTCATAATTTAACAATTGAAAACCAAATCACAATTAACAGTTAATTTATGGTTTTTGTAATACAAATACTATAAATTAATTGGTTGTTAAAAATTAGAATATGCGATTCCAAATGTTTTATTCACAATAAAAATATAAAATAATTGTTATTAAAGTTGGTAAAATATAATTTTGCGCCTTGAATCAAAATTCATTTATGAAAAAATCCCTCTTATTCTGTTTCGTTTTTATTAGTGCAATATCTCATTCACAGAAAAAATCACTTAAAACGGCTTCTATTCAAGGCGGAATAACAATTGATGGAAATTTAGACGAACCCAATTGGAAAACAGCTTCTATTGCCAATGATTTCTATATGTTTGCTCCCGATAACGGTAAACACATCAGTAAAGACAAAGAAACTGATGTGAAAATAGTATATGATAATGAAGCCATTTACATTGGCGCTACATTATATGATGACGAACCCAACAAAATTTTAAAAGAAATTACCCAACGAGATGACCAAGGGACCAGCGATAATTTTGGTGTTTTTATTAACGGATTTAATGACGGTCAACAAGATTTCCGTTTTTTTTGTACCGCTTCAGGTACGCAAATGGATTGTTTGGCAACTGACGTAACTGGTGAAGATTTTTCTTGGGATGCAATTTGGTCAAGCAAAACTCGAATTAACGATTGTGGTTGGGTGGTAGAAATGAAAATTCCTTATGCGGCCTTGCGTTTTTCAAACAACAAAACCCAAACGTGGGGAATTAATTTTGTTCGTGATATTAAGCGAGATAATGCCATTTATTCGTGGACAAATGTTGATAATAAACTTAGTAATATTATTCAGCAAGCCGGAATTCTTGAAGGAATTGAAAATGTAAAAACGCCAACACGCCTGTTTTTAATGCCTTATTCTTCATTCTATTTGAATGCTAATGGTGCTCAAAAAACACTTGGAACCCTAAAAGGCGGAATGGATATTAAATATGGAATTAACGATGCATTTACACT
>CANINJ010000206.1 GCA_947468985.1 Bacteroidota bacterium | reverse complement strand
TTTGTTGCAAATTTTCACTTATCCGAAGTTGCATTAATGATAAAATGCCAACTAAAGCCACTCCAAAGACAACTAAAATAATTAATACAATCCAAGATGCACTAACCCTTCCAGATTGAATAAAATTTATTATTGCCTGAATTCCTAATGGCAACGACAAACTTATTAATCCTGCAAATAGTGCATAAAAAAATAATTGCGAAACATCTTTTTTGTCTAACTCAAGTAAATTGTAAAATCTTTTTAATGGTGTCATAATTTGTGTTTATATATTTATTTTAAGGCGTTTTCTATAAGATTCAAGTAAAAATTAGTAGGAGTTAATGTGTCATTACAATCTGTTATTGGTTTTAAGTGTTCCGTCAAGAAATACTGATGTAAACTTCCCTCCACAACGGAAGAAATTAGTGTTTTTGCAAACGGGTAGTCTGGATTTATTTCGTTTACAATATCCACGATTCTGTTAATTACTCTTATATAAATCAAGAAAAATCCCTCTTTATTTTCTTGATCAACTTCTTTAGTATGCAATGTTTTGGTAAATTCAGCAATTATAATTTTATTCAGAATTGCTTCATTAATATGTTCTGTATTTAAATCATCTCGAACTTTTTCTGTTACAATCGTGATTGCAATTTTGAGCTTTTCCATTGGATCTAAAATATTTGCTGTTGCAAAAACCAATTTATATTCTATCCAACTCCAATACCAAGAAGATAAATAAACCAACAATTTATGCTTGTTTTCAAAGTACCTGTAAATGGAGCTTTCATTGGAACCAATTTTTTCACCCAATTTTTTAAATGTAAAACTTTCAAATCCAATTTCATCAATCAAAAGAATACTTTGTTCCAATATTTTTTTGCCTAAATCAGAGGTTTCAGGATTCTTTACATATATTTTTTCGTTAATCTGAATTTTTATATTTGACAATATCGTATTCATAAATGATGTTTTTTTTACAAAGATAATAGTAATACTATTAATAATGAAATTTTAACTTTTATTTATTATTACTTACAATTTGTATTTTAATATGAGTTTTGTCATATTTTAATTAACTTTAGATAATTAATTTTGCATAAATTTATTAGGTATGAGTAAATATGTATCAGCAGAAGATGCTGTAAAAGTTGTAAAATCGAATGACCGAGTTTATGTGCAAGCGGCTGCGGCTGCGCCATCTGTTTTAACCAATGCCTTGACGGAAAGAGCTTCCGAATTGCGGAATGTAGAAATTTGTCATTTACATACAGAAGGTCCTGCGCTCTATGCAAATCCAGAACTTTCAGAAAGTTTTCACGTGAATTCTTTCTTCATTGGAAAAAATGTAAGACATACTTTGGCTGCGGGAAATGGCTCTTATACGCCTGTTTTTTTGAGCGAATTACCCCACTTATTTCGAAAAAAAGTAGTGCCTTTAGATGTGGTTTTTATTCATGTTTCACCACCAGATATTCACGGTTATTGCTCGCTTGGAGTTTCTGTAGAAGCGACTTTGGCAGCAATTGAAAACGCAAAAATTGTAATAGCACAGGTAAATCCTCAAATGCCACGAACTTTTGGAGATGGAATTCTGCACGTTTCAGAAATTAATTATTTAGTAGATGTAAACAAGCCAATTTATGGTCACGAAATGGAAATGATTTCTCCATTAGAAGATAAAATCGGAACTTATATTGCCTCTTTAATTGACGATAAAAGCACCTTGCAAATGGGAATTGGTTCCATTCCAAATGCGGCTTTAGCTAAATTAAATAATCATAAAGATTTAGGATTGCACACAGAAATGTTCTCGGACGGCGTGATTGATTTAATTGAAAGCGGCGTTATAAATTGCAACTATAAAGGAACAACAAGAGGCCGAGTTTTGGCAACTTTTTTAATAGGTTCCAAACGATTGTACGACTTTGTAAATGACAATCCATTTATAGAAATGAAAGAATCATCGGCTGTGAATGACACGGCTCGAATTCGGAAAAATCCAAAAATGGTAGCTATAAATTCAGCTATTGAAGTTGATGTTACTGGGCAAGTTTGTGCTGATTCTATTGGTGCAAAGATGTATTCTGGAGTAGGTGGACAAATGGATTTTATCCGTGGCGCCTCTTTAAGCGAAGGCGGGAAAGCGATAATTGCGTTGCCATCAATTACTAAAAGTGGCGAAAGCAGAATCGTTCCGTTTTTGAAACAAGGTGCGGGTGTGGTTTCTACGCGTTCTCATGTTCAATACATTATTACCGAAAATGGAATTGCTGATTTGTATGGAAAAACTTTAAAACAACGCGCAACAGAAATGGTAAAAATTGCACATCCAAGTCATCAAGAATGGATTGAAGAAGAATATTTTAATTTGATTAATTGTAGGTAGATTTTCAAAATTGACTGGTTTAATTTAATACAAAAGAGCACAAATTATTGTTGTAAAATCATTTTGAAAATATAATTTTAGCTAATTAATAATAAAAATATTACACCAAATTAAGAAATAAATAATTTATAGTAAAACCAAAGTTCTTTCCAAAGCCATACCGCGAGATCCTTTAATTAAAATCAAACTGTTTTCAACTTTATTCATTTTAAACGACTCTGAAAATGCTTCAAAAGTTTTATAAAAACTACAATTAATTTGCTCAATTTTATTAGAATAAAAATCTGTTCCAATAAAATAAGTAGTTATTGTATTTTGATTTAAAAGCAAATTTACTATAGATTTATGCTCTTCTAAACTTTCTTCACCCAACTCAAACATATCTCCAAGAATGGCTATTTTATTAGGGTTTTTCAATTGGATGAAATTCTCAATAGCAACAGTCATACTACTTGGGTTGGCATTATATGCATCTAATATAATTTCGTTAGAATTTATATTTAGTAATTGTGACCGGTTATTTTCGGGAATAAATCCTTCAATTGCAGCTATAATATCTAATACTGGAACATTAAAATAAGAACCAATTGCAATTGCTGCATTTATATTATTGGAATTGTATAATCCTATTAAATGAGATGATATTTTACAATTTGAAAAAGCAACTTCCACAAAAGGATTTGCGGTTACATTTGTAAGAACAACATCTGCAATTGATTGATTGATTCCGAATGTATATGATTTTATTCCAACTGATTTCTCTACTTGAATACTATCATTCAAATTTACAAATACAGTTTTATTGTGTTTTGAAAGATAATTATACAACTCACATTTTCCTTTTATAACTCCTTGAACCCCACCAAAACCTTCCAAATGTGCTTTTCCGAAATTTGTAATATACCCAAAATCTGGCTGTGCAATCTCACATAAAAATTCTATTTCTTTTTGATGATTGGCACCCATTTCAACAATACCAATTTCAGTTTTTTCATCAAATGAAAGCAACGTAAGCGGAACTCCTATATGATTATTTAAATTTCCAAACGTGGCTTTTGTATTGAATTTTTTAGACAAAACAACTTGAATTAATTCTTTTGTTGTTGTTTTTCCATTACTTCCAGTTAAGGCTATAATTGGAATATTCAAAAAGCTACGATGAAATCGAGCCAATTCTTGCAAAGCTTCTAAACTGTCCTTTACAACAATTGTACGTTCATCAATAAAATAATCTGGATTGTCTATAATTACGAAAAATGCACCCTTTTCTAATGCTTCTTTCGCAAAAGTATTGGCGTCAAAATTATCTCCTTTAATAGCAACAAAAAAGGAACCCGCTTCAATTTTTCGAGTATCAATTGAAATTGACTTGCATTTCAAAAAATAATTGTGAATGATTTTAATATCCATATAAACCAATTTTAAACAATAAAAGCCCTAATGAAAGGGCTTTTAATTATAATTTGAGATTGAAAATTAATTTCTCGCTCTTTTCTTTTTATCTGCTTTTGGACCAACTCTTGACATTGCACATCTAAATCCAATGTAGTCAGTTGCCATATCTTGAGGAAAATATCTTCTTTGCGCTGGATCTAACCAATACGCTCTGTCTCTCCAAGAACCTCCTTTATAAAC
>CANINJ010000205.1 GCA_947468985.1 Bacteroidota bacterium | reverse complement strand
TCTCCCAAATTCCAAGTCCCCTTTGACAACGCAATATGAACTTGCTTATTCGTAGTTTGAAGATAGGCTCTAAGTCTAAAGGTTCCAAAGCGAGTCTCAACATCAAAATCTTCTTTTTTTACAATCAAGCTGTCGTGAAGCATTCTGTAGGCAACCAAATCTTCAATAGAAACTAATTTCAAATCAAATTTCTTAGCCACTTCAACTAATTGCGGCAAGCGCGCCATAGTTCCATCTTCATTCATAATCTCTACAATCACTCCCGCCGATTTAAAACCTGCTAATCGTGCAAAATCAATCGCTGCTTCTGTATGCCCCGTTCTTCTCAAAACACCACCTTGTTTTGCTATCAATGGGAAAATATGTCCCGGTCGTGCCAATTCATGTGGTTTGGTTTCGGAATCTACAAATGCCAAAATTGTTTTCGCTCTATCAGATGCTGAAATTCCCGTTGTTACTCCATTACCACGCAAATCTACAGAAACCGTAAATGCCGTTTCCATTGGGTCGGTATTGTTATTTACCATTACATGCAATCCTAATTCCTTGCATCTGCTTTCTGTCAATGGGGCGCAAATCAATCCTCTACCATGTGTAGCCATGAAATTAATCATTTCAGGTGTAACTTTTTCGGCTGCAGCCAAGAAATCACCTTCATTCTCACGATCTTCATCATCAACCACAATAATGATTTTACCTTGACGAATATCCTCAATGGCTTCTTCTATTGTATTTAATTTGAATGTTGAAATTGACATTTGCTTTAATTTTGTGATGGAAATAATTTTTGAAATAATTTTTGAAAAGGCTGTAAAATACTTTCAATATTGATTAATCCAATATCATTTGTAGCTCTATAAGTTAATAAAACTGCCAATGGCGACAAAATAAGTGACGACATCCAAGATCCGAAAAATGGTGAAATTCCGTTTTCTTCAGCTAATCTTTTCCCAAAAGTATTGATAAAGTGAAAGGTAATAAATATCAAAACTGCAAAAACAATTGGAAGTCCAATGCCTCCTTTTCTAATTATTGCCCCTAATGGTGCTCCAATAAAAAACATCATCAAACAAGCAAATGCGACTACAAATTTTTCATACAGGGCAATAAAATGACTGTTTATGTTTTTTTGTTTGTTAAGCATTTCATCCTTCGAACTATCAATTGAAAAAATGGTACTCGCTACATTACTTGAAGCATATTGTAGTATTTGAAGTTTTTCGCTATCGCTTATAAGTGAAAGTAAATCTGCTTTAACAGTATCTTTTTTCAGCGGTAAAATGGATTTGTTCACATTCATTATTCCTGTTCGCTGGTGAATATTTTCGGCAAATGAAACAATATCACGATTGTAAATTTTATGCAAGGAATCTATCGTATAATTCAATTCACTCATATTCAACATTGAAGTGGTATTAGTGATGTTTTGATCGTTTTGATCACCATTTAATATCGATAAATCCAGATTAATTACATCTTTTTTGAAGGAAGCTTTCGCAAAAGGAATTTTGTTTCGATCTTCATATTTCTTTGGAATTAAATCCTCATAATAAAAGCCATCATTCAATACCAATTTCAAAATATTGGAATTTTCATTACTAACCAAATCGCCATCTTTCGCTTTAATAACGGTACGGACGCCATCTCCACGCAATGATTTTTTATGAATCGTAATTCCTGTAAGATGGTTTCCGTTTTCTCCCGATTTTTTATCGACTTTAATAGTATAATAACCAATTTCACTGAACTGACCTTCGGCAATTGCCATTGCAGGTTTTCTTTGTGCTATATTTTTCCTGAAATTGATGAATTTATATTCGGCATATGGAATTACATTATTTGCAAATACAAAAGCCAAAACACTAAGGAATAATATGAATATCGTTAAACTTTTCATTGCCCGTTGCAACGATATTCCAGCAGATTTCATTGCTGCAAATTCATAGTTTTCAGCCAAATTTCCAAATGTCATAATGGAAGCCAACAAAACTGAAAGTGGCAATACCAATGGAATAATTCGTGGCATTCCAAAAAGTAGGAATTTGACAATCAACATCAAATCCAAATCACGACCCGCTAAATCATAGATGAAAAGCCAAATCGTTTGAAGGATGAATATAAAAAACAAAATTACAAATACCGTAGTAAATGTAATCGTGAAAGTTTTTAAAATGTATTTGTCAAGTATCTTCAAATTAATCTAATTTATTGATGTAGTATTTTGGGTACTTACTTGCGTCAAAGTTAAATTGATTCTTTGATAACGGTTGGTTGGTTTTGAAAGAATTAACAGTCAATGTCGTTTTGGTTCCATTCTTCCCAACCTCAATCAAATTATAGATGTTTTTGGTTTGAATATCAATACCTAAAAGGATTTCTTTGCGTTGGTCTTTCGAACTATTAGGCGTCAATTTAATATATTGAATTTTGCGACCTTTAACATTCTGTAGAATATCCCAATTGAATTTATATCCTGTATTGAAAAAAGTAAGCATTTTTGAAGGTGTAATGGCATTATCCTCTTTCTCATTCAATTTAGATATCGAAACTTCTTCATCTTCAGGATTAATTGTATAGGTTTTTTTACCATCAAACATTTTCGTTACACCCATTAAATTCAATACATACATATTGCCTTTCATAGTAACATTTCCTTTACTTTCCTGGTTGATATTTTCTTTTAAATTATTTAAAGAATATTTAAAATCAATGATAATATTGTCATAACCTTTAATTTTTGAGGTCACTTCGTCTAATAATGCTTTTGCTTTTTTGTCCTGCGCTTGAACGCTAAAACTCATCAAGATTGCAATAGCCACAAGTATAAAACCGGTTTTAAATTGTTTTATGTTTATTTGAAATAGTTTAAAATTGATTTCCATTTTAGGATTTAGTTTTGTTCATTACTGAAAAATTGATCAAGAGCGGCCAAATCTAAAATATTTACGTTTCGTGCTTTACTACCTTCAAATGGACCAACAACTCCCGCCGCTTCCAACTGATCTATCAATCTTCCCGCACGGTTATAGCCTAATTTGAGTTTTCTTTGTAACAGCGATGCAGAACCTTGTTGTGCTGTAACAATGATTTCGGCAGCTTCTCTAAATAAGGAATCTCTCTCGGAAATATCCATATCAAGATTAATGCCACTTTCATCGCCAACAAATTCTGGAAGCAAATAGGCATCTGGATAGGCTTTTTGAGAACCAATGAATTCTGTAATTTTTTCAACTTCTGGTGTGTCAATAAAAGCACATTGCACACGCACAACATCATTTCCATTTGAATATAACATATCACCACGACCAATCAATTGATCGGCTCCTTGTGTATCTAAAATAGTTCGAGAATCAATTTTTGAAGTTACTCTAAATGCTATTCTCGCAGGGAAATTTGCTTTTATTAAACCTGTAATTACGTTTACAGAAGGTCGTTGTGTTGCTATAATCAAGTGAATTCCAATCGCTCTTGCTAACTGTGCCAATCTCGCAATCGGTGTTTCTACTTCTTTTCCAGCGGTCATAATCAAATCGGCAAACTCATCAACAACCAATACAATATAAGGTAAAAAACGATGCCCATTTTCAGGATTTAATTTACGTGCTTTGAATTTATCATTGTATTCCTTGATATTTCTAACCATCGCATCTTTCAATAACAAATAACGGTTATCCATTTCCACACAAAGGGAATTTAACGTGTTGACAACCTTTGCATTATCGGTGATAATGGCATCGCCAGAATCTGGTAATTTAGCCAAATAATGTCTTTCTATTTTATTGAAAAGTGTTAATTCCACTTTCTTTGGATCTACCAAAACAAATTTTACTTCTGCAGGATGTTTCTTGTATAATAAGGAAGTTAAAACTGCATTCAAACCAACAGATTTTCCTTGACCAGTAGCTCCCGCCATCAATAAGTGGGGCATTTTAGCCAAATCAACTACAAATGTTTCATTGGAGATTGTTTTCCCTAAAGCAATTGGCAATTCCATTTCAGCCTCTTGAAAACGTGCCGAACCAATTACACTT
>CANINJ010000204.1 GCA_947468985.1 Bacteroidota bacterium | reverse complement strand
ACTGATTTTATTAAAGGAATTCCAGTTTCTTTAGCGTTAATAGACAAGTCAATAAGTTCTAATTGAGGTTCAATAGATAAGAATCGTTTACCATTAACTTTAGCCAACTGAGGAATCAAATCATTTGCTGTCTTTTGACTCACAGGAGACGTGCCAAACATTACGTTTGCGGGTGGATTTTCTTTCCAACTCTCTGGAATATACTTATTGATATTTGAAGGTCGCTTAGTCAATAAAAGAAACATCAAGTTTGGTGAGTTTGGAACTATTTCATTGAAAAATTTATCTCGAAGTTGTCCTGTGTTCCAGAAGTCAGCATCACCCTCATTGATAGGTTCACCTTTATGATTTACTAAATTCTTTGGTTTTTCAAAAATATCCATCATTGAACCAACAAATACACTATGTAATTCTCCTGTTTGTTTAGCTTCTTTTTGGAATAGAGCTAATTTCTTCCATACATCAGCTATCATCCTTCTTGGTTTGTCGTCACCCCATATATCATTTCCTACTCTTTTTGCGAAGGTTAGAGCGTAACAATTATCACATCCGCTGTGCACTTTAGTGCATCCCCACCATAAATTAGCTGTATGTTTTGTCCATTCTATTTTGCTGTTTTCTGCCATGTTTTCTGTTTTTTTTTAAAATTTTACTTTTATCTTTTTTACTTTCTCTCGTTAATAGTTTTTGCACTAGCAAAATCACTATTTCATTTCTAATTACTCTAACTTGTATCCATATCTCTTTCTAATTTAATTGTTTAACAATAATCCAATCCGTTGGTGACAGAGCATAGTTATCCCATCATGGATTTCTCCATTTTTTTAGAATTTTTTATTTTTTTCAAATAGAAAAAAACAAATAAATCCTAGTCCAAAGAATTACTTCCTCGGTTACATAGCTTGTATTTAATTGGTATGATTATCCTAGTGGCGGTAATTTCACTACGGATATTTCGATTTATTTAAGTTTTATTCTTTGAATACGAAACCAAAATCACTAATTCTAACTTTGTTCCCTATTTTGTTTCTAACTTCTTTCACAATTTTAACACCTTGGTTATCAATCAAGTCGAATCGAATTTTAATTTCTTCAATGGGTGCTTTAGGTTCAAAACCTACAAAATTTATCATTTCCTTTAAAGTCTTTTTTCCAATATAATTTCCTACTTCAATAAATGCTTTTTTGGAATATTTATAGGATTCTAACATATCAAGTGCCCATGCTAATTGAAATGTAGTACCCTTCATTGTTTCAAATTTAGAAGCAAAAGCTTCCCCATATAAATCAATCAAATAAGCTTCTGAAAATCGCTGTAAATTTTTAGAAAGATTAGATGTTTCAATCACCTTTTTGGTTTTGTAATTGATATAAATCAAATCGGATTTATTTGGTTTAAGTTCTTGATAAACTATACTATTAAGTTCTTTACAGAAAGGACTTATTTTTATTGAATCAACATCTTTATCAATTGTTAGAACATCTTTTGGATTTCCCTTCTCGTCAATTATATCTTCCCATTTGAGATTTAGCTGACTACCAATTTTTAGTCCCCAACAAATACCGTGCATTGCTAATAAAGAATATGAATATTGACGTTCTTCCCAAAGCCAAGTTGAAAATTTTAATATTTCTTTAGTATTCCAATTAATCGCATCCATAATACTTATTGTTTTAAATTCAGATACAAAAGTAGTAATAATTTACTTATTAAACAAATAAAAATAGATAAAAAGTAATTTAATTATTAAATATTTAATTATATACTTAATAATTAGACGTTTAACAGATTTGTATAAATACATTATTAAGTCAAAAAAATAGGGTTTTTAAATTAAGATTAGAAGAAATTAGATTTTTACAGAAACTAATTTACTATTATTCCTAATAAACATTGCATATTATCGATATTATTCGTAACTTTGATAATATGACTATCTCAAGGTTATACCAATGATTAAACTAGGTTAATTCGTAGTTGTAATCACTAGATGAAAATTAGTTATTATTTACACTCCTGTAATGTATCTCGTGTTTCTCTTCCCTCAGATGAGGAAAAATAATTCTCGCTACCGTAGTAAAAAACCGAGATTTGGTAGTTAGTATTGTATGGATTTATCCAAATTAATAAACGAAAACGCATTAATTGCTTGCGTTAACAATGAAGTTGAAAGACTTTTTGCTATAAAGGTTGAAGCATTTAAAAAAGAATTATCTGGGAATTATAGTTTTGATGATTACCTATTAAATAGGGTTCAAGTTTCAGATAAACTGGGAATTTCTATTCGACAAGTTGACACATTAACCAGAAGGGGTAAACTAAAAAAATGCTCTTTAGGTAGGAATGTTAAATTTAGGAATTCCGATGTTATAGAATATATAAAGTACTTAAAGTAGAGTTCGCAGATTATTTTTGATTACTAATTTTTGTACATTTCAGCCCAAAGGTTGCTGAGCTTCTCAGCATGATGTTTAGGTGTCGTTTTAATGTAATCCAAAAATTGTTCTTCAGTTTTATGACCAGTAATTTTCATAATTGTTAAAGTGTCGATTTTGCCATATAAATTAGTAGCAAAAGACCTTCTGCAAATATGGGAAGTTACTAATTCGTATTTGTGATATATTCCACTTTGTTTTCGATGGATTTTTTTTCCATTCTCATCTAATTTTGCCTCTCCTTTTTCATCCTTGATTGTAATAATTTTTGACCCGTTTAACTTTTCTGTAAAACCAACTTTCTCCGCTACATCTTTTATATAGTCGTTGAAATTTTGGTCGCTGATGTGTCTTGGAAAGTTTCCGTTTCTTTTGTTTAAAATTTCTTTAACTTGAGGGTGTAGTGGTATTGTTACAGGAATGTCTGTTTTGAAGTTAGTGTTGTCTATAAAGCCTTTTTTAATATCTTTTTTTGTTAAAGGTAAAAGGTCGGACACTCTTAATCCAGTCCATACACCTATGATAAGCCAATCTCTAGCGTTGTCTAAGTAGCCGTCTAATTCAAAATCATGATTTTTTATTTTTAGAATTTCTTCTTCATCTAAGTAAATGTCATTAGTCTTTAATGATGGTGAATAAAAAGCTCTATCCCTATAACTTGGATTCACTTTGCAACCCATTTTTTCAGCATCACGAAGGAAAGCTTTAAGGTTGTCAATAACACCACCAATAGTGTTTTCACCTAACATTTGAATTGAACGAAGATATACAATCAAGTCTGTATGAAATTTTAAATCAACTGAATCAAGTTTTACTTTTTTATTAATGGAAGCTTCAAATGATTTTATTTTATTTGATGAATTTTGATAATCTTGTAAAGTTCTAATATCTAATTTTTTGCCTGTTCTAATATTTGTTCTGTTTTTTGCTTCTGATGAAAACTTATCAGAGAAAGAAGTTAAGAAAATCTTGGCATCACTATCAGTGGAACTAGGTTTATTATGAAAAACTTTGATAAGGTCTTTAAGCCACTGAGTATTGATTTTTATTCCCTCATGGTTATCACGGTTGAATTTATTTGTGATTTCTATTTTAAGGTCAATTAATTGCTTATTAACATCATTACGAATATCATCAGAATCAAAAGTTGTTTTTATTTTTTGTTTTGAAATACTCCACTCTTTTTTTGATACTAAAATTTCAGTTGGAGCTTCACAATCAAAATCATTGCCTTTAAACCGTATATAAATCTTCGTAGGGTCTATCTTAGCGGATTTGTTTATCTTAAAATTAACTGTTGCCATATTTCAAAGATAAATATTTCCCCCGTATTTCCCCCGAAATATATGTATGAATATGCAACTTGGTGCAATATTTTTTTTAAAATCACACTCAAAATACTGATAAACAAGGACTTTATAAAAGATGTAATTGCAAGGACTTGCAAGGAAATACCATCATCGAGTCCTATTATCCGCACTTTTATAACCCTAAAATCTTGTAAATTAAGATTTTAGGGTTTTTTGTTTTTTAGAGTTGCCAAACATCTGTCCGACAATTTTGTTTTCTTTCATAAACCACGAATATTATAAAAAGGCAGATT
>CANINJ010000203.1 GCA_947468985.1 Bacteroidota bacterium | reverse complement strand
TAAGAGAACTTTTTTCACCTTCCATGTGCATAAATGCCCAAACAATATAATAGGCTTTAAAAATGGTTAGGATATAAAAGATCCAATTTAACAAATTCATTCCTAGAAAATGATTTAAGTGTAAAGATTCTGGTTTTATAATTCCAAGAAATACTTCAACGGTTGTTACTACTGATAATAGTGCGAAAACAAACCAAATTCTTTTTGTATTAGAAACGTGAACGTCTGACATAATAATAACTTTTGAAAATTAAACGAGATAGAAAACTGTAAATACAAATACCCAAACTAAATCGACAAAGTGCCAATATAATCCAACTTTTTCTACCATTTCATAGCTTCTTCTTTTCTCATACGTTCCAAGAAGAACGTTAAAGAAAATAATGATGTTTATGATAACTCCTGAAAATACGTGGAAACCGTGGAATCCTGTAATAAAGAAAAAGAAATCGGCGAATAATTTACTTCCGTATTCGTTTCTTTTAAGGTTTGCTCCTTCAACAACTAAAACAGCGTTTTCTAATCTGTGTTCAGATTCAGCTCTTGTTAGAATTGTTTTGTGCTTTAATTTGTTTAAAGTTGGATTGTTTTTAGGGTCTGCTTTAGAAGCTGCATTGTCTTCGTAAATCACCTCTGTTCTGATTAATAAATCAGGATGTGATTTGAAACCTGCTTGAACTTCGGCAACAGTATATGTTGGCAATGAACCTTCGTCCATAAACCATTTTCCTTTGCTTCTTGTTAATTGTTCTCTTTCTTTTGGAAGAGAAGCAGCAAAATCAGCTAATTTTACTCTGTGCCCGGTATTGTCAACAAACTGAAGTAAACTTCCTCCTTTAGTTTCAATAGCACCATATTCACCTCTGATAAAATTAGACCATTCCCAAGCTTGAGAACCAACGAAAATTAAACCTCCGATTATGGTTAGGAACATATAAAATGTAACTTTTGCTTTGTTTAAATGATGTCCTGCGTCAACGGCTAATACCATTGTTACAGAAGAACCAATTAAGATAAAAGTCATCAATGCAACATAGTACATTGGAGCAGAAACGCCATGTAAGAATGGAAAGTGAGTAAACACTTCATCGGCTAAAGGCCAAGTTTCAATAAATTTAAATCTAGAAAAACCATAAGCTGCTAAAAATCCAGAGAACGTTAAGGCATCTGATACGATAAAAAACCACATCATTAATTTACCATAACTTGCTCCCATTGGCTCATTTCCGCCTCCCCAAGTTTTTTCTTCACTATTTGCAGTAGTAACTGTCGATCCCATATTAGTTATTCATTAAAAAGTTCCCAAATTTACGTTTTTTTCTTATTTAAAGAAATATAAAAACAAAAACAAATAAACCCACAAGAAGTCAAGAAAGTGCCAATACATTGCACCTAGCTCAATACCAAGGGTTTGAGTTGAATTGTATTTTTGTTTAAAATGATTATAAATTATAATTAAAAGTGAAATCAACCCTCCAGCAAGGTGAGCAAGATGTACAATTGTTACAATATATAAAAAAGTGGTTGTAATAGAACTCGCACTTCCCGTGAAAAAATAGCCGTTATCTACGATTTGACGGAAACCAACAAACTGTAAAATAACAAATAATATTCCAAGCGCTAAAGTAGCTAAAAGAAATGAAGTTGTAGCACTTCTATTGTCTTTTTGTATTGCTTTTTTTGCTAAATGAAAAGTGACGCTACAACTCAATATTACAGCCGTACTTAAATAAAAAGCGGTTGGCAATTGAAAATCCTTTAACCAATCTGCTCTTGATTTACTTACAACAAATGCACTTGTTAAACCTGCAAACATCATAAACATACTTACCATAGCAAACAACAAAATCAATTTGTATGATCTTGAAGTTCTTTCTTTGTGTTCGTTGATTGTCATTCCCATAATTAATTATCTTAAAAATTTATCTAATATATAAACCAATTGTAATAAAGTAATATAAGAAACACTAACTAACATTAAGGTTTTAGCCGATTTTGAAGTTCGAGTTTGGTATAATTTAACTGCGTAAAATAACATCCATAATCCCAATAAAAATACAATAACAGCTGAGAATGGCGTAATAAATAATTTTCCTGTATATCCTAAAACCGGTAAAAGAGACGCTATTATCAACCAAGCGGTATAAAGAATAATTTGCAAAGCGGTGGAGTTATCTTTTTTACCAGAAGGCAACATAAAGAATCCTGCTTTTTCATAATCTTCATATAGAAACCAACCAATTGCCCAAAAATGGGGAAACTGCCAGAAAAATTGTATTAGAAATAAAGTACCTGCTTCAATACCAAAATTATTTGTAGCTGCAACCCAGCCCAACATAAAAGGAATTGCGCCAGGAAATGCTCCAACAAAAACGGACAAAGGAGTTATAGTTTTTAAAGGGGTATAAATACAAGTATATATAAAAATAGAAACCGCGCCAAACATAGCCGATTTCGGATTTATAGAATATAAAAGAAAAATTCCGAAAATTGTAAGTAAAAAAGCAATGGTTAAAGCTGAATTTGCAGACATTCTTTTAGCAGGAACAGGACGATTTTTGGTTCTGTCCATTAACACATCTAGTTCTTTTTCGATTACTTGATTGAACGCATTTGAAGCGCCCACCATGCAATAACCACCGATTGCAAGTTTTGCTAAAACCAACCATTCCAAAGATTGAAAATCAGGAATGCCTAGCATAAAACCTGCTACAGATGAAAACACAACACTAACAGCCAATCTGGCTTTAGTGATTTCAAGGAAATCGGTGTAAATAGATTTAATAGAAAGTGTATTTGTTGTAGCGTTCAATGCTGTTTTCATTTGGTATTTCAAAACTTGTGCAAAGATACTTGAAAAAATAGTATATCGCAAAAGGAAAACCTTAAAATGAAAGGGGACATTCTATTTTTAACAAAAAAAGAAAAAGTAGAACGTAGAATCAATAATTATCTTGGGCTGCGGTTCCTTTTGCAATTGCTTTTGCAGAAGACGTCCCTATTCTTTTCACTCCTAAACGAACCATTTCCATTGCTTCTTCATAATTTCTAACTCCGCCAGCAGCTTTAACCGGAAGAGGCGATGCGTTTTCCAACATCATTATAATACTTGGAATAGTAGCGCCATTTGGAAGATTATTCTCTGTTTTATAAAACCCTGTTGAAGACTTTACAAAAACTGAAGCATACGATTCCTCTTTAAAATTTGAAATTACTATGTTTTTAATCAATGCTGATAATTGAATTATCTGTTGGTTGTTTAGGGCGGCAACTTCAATTATCCACTTTACAACTTTATGATTTTGAATTCCGAGTTGGGTGCATTTTAGAATTTCTTCTTTCACTAAATTGATCTTACCCTTTTTAAAAGCTTCGTAATTGCAAACAAAGTCTAAATCATCGGCTCCATCAAGAATTGCTTGGTTGGCTTCCTTTAATTTTTTACTTAAAACTGAAGTTCCTTTAGGGAAATCGATAACGGTTCCAATATCTAATTTAGAATTTTCTTTAAGAATCATTCTTTTGGCCAAGGAGACCATTTCTGGACGAATCATTACGAGTTTAAAACGTTCGTCAATTGCTTCTTGAACACAATTGACGACTGTTTTAATATTTTCATTTTCACTTATTCCAGCTTGTTCAGCTGTTTTCAAGTAGGTTGAATCTAAGTAATCTTTAATATTCATATTCGTCTTTTTAAGTAAACTTTTAAATATATAATTACTGAAGTTTTGATTTTGGTTTAATTATAAATATATAAGTCAAAATAATTATAAACGCAGAAAAAGCTCCAGTTGTATTTGCAAAAACATCTAAAATATCACCTTTCCTAGTTGTAGTAAAATCTTGCTGAGCAATTTCAATTAGTATGCCGAAGAAAATAGAAACTAAAAATATAACTACGATTGATTTGAGGCTATTTTTCGCATTTTTACAATTATAATACAAAAACCATATGGTTACAAATACAAAATGAAATGTAAAATGCACATATTTATCGGCATTTTTTATTGCTACATCTGGCAACTTACTAAATGACACCAGACACAGTATTAAAATGGAAAAAGT
>CANINJ010000202.1 GCA_947468985.1 Bacteroidota bacterium | reverse complement strand
CAACATTAAAAGGTATAATTTCGTGTAAACCCTGTATTCCTATTCGGTCAAAGCCCATTATAAAGCCATAAATTATTTGCAGTGAGAATAAAAGCATACACAATGCAAAAAACCAATAGGCGACTTTTTGTGATTTATATTTCATAATTTATAATTTAATTTGTTACTTTAGATAAAGGAGAAACCACTCGGTCAAATCCATTTAAATTAATTTTCCCAATCCATTTAAAATAAGCAACCATTGCATTTGCATCTGCTTCATTCATGTGGTAGGCTACCATTTTACGTCCTCTAGGCGACCATGGAATTGGTGACATTAGAACTGCTTTAATGTAGCCTTCGCCACGACGGTCAATTACTTTTGTCAATTCTGGGGCATAATACCCGCCTTCACCTAAAATGGTGTGGCAACCCATACAGTTGTTGGATTCCCAAATTTGTTTTCCTCGTACTACATTTTTGTCAATCGAACTGTAGTTGGTTTGATCATTTCTAGGCATAAACGAATAAATGGTCAATCCTATAAAGATTAAAAAGGTGACCAGTGTTCCTCCCAGAAAAAATGCTCTTGCTTGTGATTTTGAAAGCATAAATATCAGTTTTTGTTAGTTAATAAATTAAGTTTCGTTAATAAAAGATAAAAACATCTTTTTTCAACACTGCAAATTACGCTTTGAATATTTATTTAAAATATGATAAAAGTCATCTTTTAAATTACAATATTTTTGGAATTTTGGTTTATAAAATACAATTTAATTTTAATTGTATTGAATTGGTTCTTACTATTTTATAAAATTATTTTGTTAACAATTATATAAAGGATAAAATTGTCTTTTATTAATTATTTGTAATTTTGTTAAATATAAAATCTCATTAAAAAATAATTATATGGAAACGTTAGAAATGAAAACAATAGGGGAATATGTTGCTCAAGATTTCAGAACAGCTGCACTATTTTCAAAATATGAAATTGATTTTTGTTGTAAAGGAAATAGAACAATCAAGGAAGTTTGTATTAAGAAAGATATAAATCCAAATGATTTAATGGAACAAATTGAAGCAATCTTGGCTTCAAAAGATACTTCAGGAATAGATTTCAAAACTTGGCCTTTAGATTTATTAGCAGATTATATCGAGAAAACACATCACCATTATGTAACAGAAAAAACACCAATCATTCTTCAGTTTTTCGATAAATTATGCAAAGTTCACGGTGCAAATCATCCTGAATTATTTAAAATTCATGAGTTATTTATTGGTTGTGCAGAAGAATTAGCGTCGCATATGAAAAAAGAGGAATTAATGCTATTTCCATATATAAAAAAATTAGCGAGAGCCAGTTTAGATAATGAAATAATTCAGAAAGCTCCATTTGGCTCTGTTGAGAATCCCATTTCAATGATGATGATGGAACACGAAGCAGAAGGTGATCGTTTCAGAGAAATTGTTTCTTTGTCAAATGCATATACACCTCCATCAGACGCTTGTAATACTTATAAAGTTGCTTTTTCAATGTTGGAGGAATTTGAGCAAGATTTGCACAAGCACATCCATTTAGAGAATAATATTTTGTTTCCAAAAGCTATTGTTTTAGAGCATTCTTTTTCAAATTAGAAATAATAAATCATTAAAAATATAACAACAAACTGCTATGGAAAAATATGTTATTAAAAGAAATGGAGAGTATAAACCTTTTGAAAGTTACAAAATAAAGGATGCTATTTCTGAAAGCTTTAAAAGTGTTTCAGTAGCATTTGACGAAAGTGTTTTTGAAAATATTATTATTGGATTGCAAACTAAAGAAATTTGGGCTGTAGAAGAAATTCAAGATTTAATTGAGAAAAATCTTTTTGAAAAGCAGTATTTTGAGACAATGCGATCGTTTATGTTGTACCGTCATACTCGAAAATTGCAACGGGAACATGTTGGCGGTTTGAATGAAGATACGACTTATGTAGATACCACTCAAACAATCGAAGAATACATAGAGCAAACCGATTGGCGTATCAATGCGAATGCAAACACGTCCTATTCTAACGCTGGTTTAGTGAATAATGTGGCAGGAAAAATCATTGCAAATTATTGGTTGGACAAAGTTTATACTAAAGAAGAAGGTTATGCTCATAGAAATGGGGATATTCATATCCACGATTTAGATTGTTTAACTGGATATTGTGCGGGCTGGAGTTTGCGTGTTTTGCTTAACGAAGGATTCAATGGAATTCGCGGTCGTGTAGAAAGTAAAGCACCATCGCATTTCAGAGAAGCTTTGGGTCAAATGGCTAATTTTCTTGGAATTTTACAAAGTGAATGGGCAGGAGCACAGGCGTTTAGTTCGTTTGATACTTATTTAGCGCCTTATGTTTTCAAAGATGATTTGTCTTTTGAAGATGTTTTGAAAGCCGTTAGAAGTTTTGTCTATAATTTGAATGTTCCTGCACGGTGGGGACAATCACCATTTACAAACATTACTTTGGATTGGGTTGTTCCAGAAGATTTGAAAACTCAAATTCCAACAAAAAACGACTTGCATTTCTTTGAAAATAATTTTAATCATGACCTTTTTAAAAGAGCTAAAGAACGTGGTGTTAATCAAGTAACGGAATTACGATATGAGCATTTTCAGAAAGAAATGAATCTTATTAATAAGGCCTATTATACCGTTATGACTGAAGGCGATGCAAACGGACAACCCTTTACTTTTCCAATTCCAACGGTTAATATTACAGAAGAATTTGATTGGAATGGAGAAAATACCGATTTGCTATTTGAAAATACCGCGAAAATTGGTTCTTCCTATTTTCAAAATTTCATTGGAAGCCAATATAAATTAGATGAAAATGGTAATAAAGTTGAAAACGAAAATGCCTATAAACCAAATGCTGTTCGCAGTATGTGTTGCCGTTTGCAACTTGATTTACGGGAATTATTAAAACGGGGCAATGGACTTTTTGGAAGTGCCGAAATGACCGGAAGCATTGGAGTTGTAACCATAAATATGGCGCGATTGGGCTATTTATTTCAAGGGAATAAACCAGAATTGTTCGAGCAATTGGATAAATTACTGCTGCTTTCAAAATCGACATTAGAGAAAAAAAGGGTGTTTATTCAGCAAATGTATGATCGTGGTTTGTATCCTTATACCAAAAGATATTTGCAACATTTTAGAAACCATTTTTCTACAATTGGTGTGAATGGAATGAATGAAATGATTCAGAATTTTTCAAATGAAAAAGATACAATTACGTCCAATTCTGGAATTGATTTTGCAACCGAAGTTTTAGATCATATTCGTAATAGAATGAAAGAATTTCAAGAAGAAACAGGCAATTTGTACAACTTAGAGGCAACGCCTGCGGAAGGAACAACCTATCGTTTTGCCAAGGAAGATAAAAAACGTTTTCCGAAGATTATTCAAGCCGGAATGGAAGATAATATTTATTATACCAATAGCTCTCAAATTCCAGTTGATTTTACTGAAGATCCATTTGAAGCCTTGTTTTTACAAGACGAATTGCAATGTAAATACACAGGAGGAACAGTTTTACACTTGTATATGAGCGAAAAAATAAGTTCGCCAGAAGCATGCAAACAATTTGTCAAAAAAGTACTTTCTAATTTCAAATTGCCATATATAACTGTAACGCCTGTATTTAGCGTTTGTCCAGTTCACGGATATTTGAATGGCGAACACGAATATTGTCCGAAATGTGACGATGTATTAATCGAAAAAGAAAAAAGCTTAGCATCGAGTAAATAGTATCGAAAATAATCCTTAAATACTTTAAAATGACAACAACGAACACGATTTTAGAACAAAATCAAAAACTAAGAACAAAATGCTTGGTTTACACCAGAGTTATGGGGTACCACCGACCTGTAGAAAGTTTCAATATTGGTAAAAAAGGCGAACATAAACAACGCACCCATTTCAATGAAGGAAAATGTAGCTAAACCAATTTATAGCTTAACACCTTTTACTTTATTAGATTACCCGCACAAGTCAGCTTGTATTCTTTGGTTTGCAGGCTGTAATATGCGATGTTTGTATTGTTATAATCCTGAAATTGTT
>CANINJ010000201.1 GCA_947468985.1 Bacteroidota bacterium | reverse complement strand
CCTTATTTTAGTTTAGGAATTCAGATGTTCATTTCAAGTATTTTTCTTTTTGCTTATTTGGGAGCAACGGGTTCGGCAGTAAGTTTGAGTTCTATTCCGATGATTTCTTGGATTTCAATTGGTTATTTAGTGCTTTTTGGTTCTGTGCTAACGTTCATTTCATTTATCTATGCTTTGCAACATTTGCCTGCAGAAATCAATAGTATTTATGCGTATATCAATCCGATTATTGCGGTGCTTTTAGGAGCTTATATTTTTGGAGAACCATTAACTATTTCTATTGCAGTAGGCGGAATAATAACGCTTTTTGGGTTGTATTTGGTTAATAAATCATTCCGAAATTCAAAAATATAAACAAAAAATCCCATTTTGCTTTGAAACAAAATGGGATTTTATAGTTTATAAAAATAGGTTTACCAGATTTTCACACGCTTTTCAGGAGTAACATACATTCCGTCGCCCACTTTAATATCAAATGCAGAATAGAACGCATCTACATTTTGAATTGGCACATACGCACGGTACATTCCTGGGGAATGCGGGTCTGTTTTTACTTGATTTTTCAAAGCTTCATCTCTCATTTTTGAACGCCAAATCGTTGACCAAGAAATAAAGAATCGTTGTTCAGGAGTATAACCATCGATTAAACCTGGATTTCCATTTTCTTTTAAATCCAATAACAATCCATCGTAAGCAGCGTTTACACCGCCTAAATCTCCAATGTTTTCTCCTAATGTAAATTTACCATCAACGTGAGTTCCTGGCAATGGTTCCAATGCAGAATATTGATCTGCCAATGCACCACCAAGAGCTGTAAATTTCGTTAAATCATCTGCTGTCCACCAATCAATTAGGTTTCCATCGGCATTATAAGTTGCACCTTGATCATCAAATCCATGAGAAATTTCGTGCCCAATAACTGCTCCAATACCACCATAATTAACCGCTTCATCGGCTTGATAATTATAAAATGGTGGTTGTAAAATAGCTGCTGGAAATACAATTTCGTTATACGATGGGTTGTAATAGGCATTTACAGTTTGAGGCGACATTCCCCATTCTGTTTTGTCAACAGGTTTTCCTAATTTGTCTAAATCTTTTTTCCAACCCCATTTTGAAACATTTCTCAAATTTTCAAAATAGCTTCCCCCCTCTTCAGGACTATTTACAACTAAAGCAGAATAATCTTCCCATTTGTCTGGGTAGCCAATTTTAATTGTCAATTTATTTAACTTTTCAATGGCTTTCAATTTTGTTTCTGCCGACATCCAAGTCAAATTATTAATTCTGATTTCATAGGCTTTCATAACGTTTTTAATCATTTTAAAAGCTTTGGTTTTCGCTTCTGCCGGGAACAGTTTTTCGACATATAATTTTCCTAAAGCTTCACCAACAGTTCCGTTGACAACTTGAAGTGCTTTTTCATGTCGTGGTCTTTGTTTTAAAGCACCCGTTAAAGTTTTTCCGTAAAATTCCCAATTTGCAGTTTCAATTGCAGTTGTCAATTGTCCAGAAGCGCCTCTCAACAACATCCAACGCATGTATGCTTTCCAATCTTCTACTTTATTTTCTGTAAAAATGGTTTGCAACGCATTCATATATCTTGGTTGAGAAACGATAATTGTATCTACTTTCGCAAAACCAACACCTTTTAGATAGGTGTTCCAATCAACTGCTGGCAGCATTTTTTGCAAATCGGCAATTGCGGTTGGATTGTATTGTATTTTGCTGTCACGACGTTCCACTCTGTCCAATCTTGGTTTTGACATTTGGATTTCTAATGCAAGAATTTTATCCGCATCTATTTTTGCTTGCTCTGGTTTAACGTCAAGGAAAAGCAGCATTTTAGCAACGTGAATTGCATATTTTTCTCTTTTTTCCTTAGAATCTTTTTCGTCAGAAACATAATAATCACGGTCTGGCAAACCTAATCCTCCAGGACCAACGCTTACAACATTTCTGGTACTATTTTTTTCGTCGGCACCAACACCAACACCAAAAAATCCTACTCCGTCTCCTTCAGCTTCGGTTTCCATCATTAATTTTTGCAAATCCTTGATGTTTTTCACCGCATTAATTTTAGCCAAATAAGGTGCTAATGGAGCAATTCCTTGTTTGTTTCTTGCCAAAGTATCCATTGCGGCTTTGTACATATTGATGGCTTTTCCTTGATCCGTGTTGGATTTGTATTTAGGATTTGTAGCCGCTTCTTTCAAAATTGCCAAGGCATCTTTGTCGGTGTTTTGTCGCAATTCATCAAAACTTCCCCAACGGGTTTTGTCGGCAGGAATTTCGGTGTTTTTAAGCCATGTTCCATTTACAAATTTAAAGAAATCCTGGTTTGGCATAACCGATTTATCCATAAAAGAAACATTAATTCCTGGTTCTTTTTGGGTTACTGCTTTTTGAGCGTTAGTATTTGCAAATCCAATTAAAGCTGGAATTACGAACATCATTTTTTTGTACAATTGTATTTTCATTTTTAAAAATTTTAGTGTTTAAAAGTACAATTAATTTTTGTTTTTAATGTTAAAATTTAAATGAAGTATGTTTTTTAATCCTTTTTGATTCGTTGTATGAAATGTAAATCGTGGTTTTGACTTGCGTTTGCGTGAGGGAATGTAGTGGATAGCCCACAGCCAAGTGTAGCGAAAGCGGAACTTGGCGAGGACTTGCAGCGGAATGCCCGACCCGAAGTTTTTACGGAGGGGCACGCCCAAAAATTGATTAAAATGGTTTTAAAGTGTCGGTAGAAATTAGTTAAAATCCATTATATTTGCATTTTAAATACAGCTATTTTTATATCACATTAGACTATCAAGATGAAACATATTAAGGTTAAAGATTTGTTGAACAGTGCGTCAACGCTGCAAGGAGTGAATGCAAAAGGTTGGGTGCGGACATTTAGAAACAATCAATTTATTGCGTTAAATGACGGTTCGACTATAAATAATATTCAGTGTGTGGTTGATTTCGAGAATACGCCGGAGGAAACTTTGAAGCGAATTACGACGGGAGCAGCGATTTCTGTAACTGGGAATTTGGTGGAAAGTCAAGGTGCTGGTCAGAAATTTGAAATTCAAGTTACTAATTTACAAATACTTGGGGATTCTGATGCGGAGAAATTTCCGATGCAACCGAAGAAACATTCCTTGGAATTTTTGCGTGAAAATGCACATTTAAGAGTTCGTACAAACGCTTTTGGAGCAATTATGAGAGTGCGTTCGGTTTTGTCGTTTGCCGTTCACACTTATTTTCAAAACAAGGGATTTGTATATGTAAATACACCAATTATAACTGGCTCGGATGCTGAAGGCGCTGGAGAAATGTTCAAAGTTACGGCATTGCCATTTGACAAAACTCCAAGAACTGAGGAAGGGAAAGTTGATTATAAAGAAGATTTTTTTGGCAAGGAAACCAATTTAACGGTTTCGGGACAATTAGAAGCAGAAACCTATGCGATGGCTTTGGGTCAAGTATATACTTTTGGCCCTACTTTCCGTGCTGAAAACTCAAATACTTCGCGCCATTTGGCTGAATTTTGGATGATTGAACCCGAAGTGGCTTTCAATGATTTGAATGATAATATGGATTTGGCTGAAGATTTTATTCAATATGTAATTAAATACACGATGGATAAATGTCAGGACGATTTGAAGTTTTTGGAAGGGCGTTTGACAGAAGAAGAAAAAGTAAAACCTCAGGCGGAACGTAGCGAAATGCCGTTGCTTGAGAAATTGAATTTTGTTTTAGAAAACAATTTTAAAAGAGTTTCTTATACCGAAGCAATTGATATTTTAAGAAATTGCAAACCGAATAAAAATAAAAAATTCAACTATATTATTGACGAATGGGGTGCTGATTTACAATCGGAACACGAGCGTTATTTGGTTGAAAAACACTTTAAATGTCCCGTGATTTTGTTTGATTATCCAGCCAACATAAAAGCGTTTTATATGCGTTTGAATGAAGATGGGAAAACTGTTCGTGCCATGGATATTTTATTTCCTGGTATTGGTGAAATCGTTGGAGGTTCTCAAAGAGAAGAGCGCTATGAGGTTTTAGTCGAAAAAATG
>CANINJ010000200.1 GCA_947468985.1 Bacteroidota bacterium | reverse complement strand
TTACAATATTTGCTGTTCCTTCAATGTTGGTTTTTCGGAGAAGTGCTTCGTCCTTTGGGTCAAATGAAATCAAAGCAGCGCAATGATATACCGAATCGACATTTGCGAAAGCGATTTCTAAAGAAGGAATATCGGTAATATCGGCTTGAATCCATTCGATGTTTTCGAATAAATTACCTTTTCCGTATAACTCAAAAAGGGATTTCGTTGCCATTTTAGAAATAGAATTTCTATAAATTGCTCGAATATTTTCGCCATTTTCAATTAATTGAAGTACCAAATGAGAACCCACTAAACCTGTTGCGCCGGTAACTAGTATCATAGTACGAAAGTACGAAATAGGAAGTAGGAAACATATTTTTTTTCGATTAACCGAATAAACAAATCAACAAATCAACATTAAATTTTATCTTTGCCTAAATTGATTGAAAAGATGAAGAATTTTATTGAAGAAGTTACTTGGAGAGGAATGCTTCACGATGTTATGCCAGGTACTGAAGAACATTTGATGGAACAAATGCGGGTTGCTTATGTGGGAATTGATCCAACTGCGGATTCATTGCATATTGGTCATTTAGTTGGCGTGATGTTATTGAAACATTTTCAATTGTCTGGTCATAAACCGCTTGCATTAGTTGGCGGAGCTACCGGAATGATTGGTGATCCATCAGGAAAATCCAATGAAAGAAATTTACTTGACGAAACAACTTTGCGTCACAATCAAGAAGCTTTAAAAGGACAATTAGGTCGTTTTTTAGATTTTACTTCAAATGCTTCAAACGCAGCGGAATTAGTGAATAATTACGATTGGATGAAGGATTTTTCATTTCTTGATTTCATTCGAGATATTGGAAAACACATTACAGTAAATTATATGATGTCGAAAGATTCCGTAAAGAAACGGTTGTCTTCCGAAGCTTCTGAAGGAATGTCATTTACAGAGTTTACGTATCAATTGGTTCAAGGATATGATTTTTTACATTTGTACAGAGAAAAACAGTGTACATTACAAATGGGCGGAAGCGACCAATGGGGAAATATCACCACTGGAACGGAATTAGTTCGTAGAATAGCAAGCGGGAAAGCGTATGCCTTGACGTGTCCGTTGATTACAAAAGCAGATGGAACTAAATTTGGAAAATCAGAAGGTGGAAATATTTGGTTAGATTCAGCTCGAACTTCACCTTATAAATTTTATCAATATTGGTTGAATACTTCTGATGTTGATGCCGAAAAATACATAAAGATTTTTACCTTTTTATCGAAAGAAGAAATTGGAATTCTAACTGAAAAACATAGGGAATCACCACATTTGCGGTTGTTACAAAAACGTTTGGCAGAAGAAATTACAGTAATGGTTCATTCTGAAGTAGATTTAGAAAATGCTATAAAAGCATCCAATATTTTGTTTGGAAATGCAACTTCTGAAGATTTGAAACAATTGGATGAAGCTACTTTCTTAGAGGTTTTTGACGGTGTTCCTCAAGCAAATATTTCCAAACAAGAAATTGAAGCAGGAATAAATATCATTGATGTTTTGAACGAAAAAACAGGTTTTTTTAAATCAAATGGTGAGGCAAGACGGGCTTTATCAGCCAATTCAATTTCAGTAAATAAAGAAAAAGTTACGGAAGAATTTGTGCTTACTAATGCAAATTTAATTAACAATCAGTTTGTGCTTTTGCAAAGCGGAAAGAAAAATTATTTTGTGATTCGAGTGGTTTAATAAGAAACCCTATTCCATTTTTTTAAAAGTTTGCTTTGAAATAATTATATTTACAAAAAAAAGGTTATGGTTTTAAGTAGATTTTGGCTCGCAATATTTATTTCGTCTATTGTTTTCATTGTAATTAGTTTGTTTTCTGGCAACAGTTATACGCTTGATTTTATATTAAATGGCAAAAAAGACGATCCGATATTAATTTCAGAAAAATACCTAAATCAACTTCCCGTTTTCATTAAAGACAGCATCGAAAAAGCGCCTGAAATGAAGATGGTTGTCAATAATAACGAGGCCAATCCCGACACTACTTACGTTTACAATAATAAAACTGTGAAAATATTTAGTGGCGTTCAAAAATCTGACGGTTTATTGCCAACGTGCAAAAACAGTTTACTCGATTTAATACTTCCGTTAATAGCTTATTTAGCTTTCTTTTGTGGACTTATGGAATTGTTAATTATTTCGGGTGCTGCAGAAATTTTAGCCAAAAAACTAAGTCCCGTTTTCACTAAAATTTTTCCTTCAGTTCCTAAAAACCACGAATCCATTTCTTATATGACTTTGAATTTTGCTGCCAATTTCTTGGGATTAGATTCAGCTGCAACGCCTTTTGGATTAAAAGCAATGGAAAGTTTACAAGAAATAAATCCCGATAAAGACAAGGCGAGTGATGCCCAAATAATGTTTTTGTGTTTGCACGCTGCAGGACTTACATTAATTCCAACCTCAATTATTGGTTATAGAGCGGCTGAAAATGCGAGTAATCCTGCCGATGTGATGTTGCCTTGCATTATTACCTCTTTCATAGGAACTATTGCTGCGTTTTTAATCGTTGGAATTCGACAAAAAATTAATTTTAAAAGTGCCGCATTAATTGTAGTTTTAGTAACGCTAATTGCTGCAATTGCTGGTTTGTTGTTCTATGTGAACCACCTTGATTTAATTGGGAAAAACTTTTTTACTTCTAATCTTTCAGGGTTAATGTTGGTTGCAATTATTGCTTTTACCTTGATTTTTTCATTGGTTAAAGAAAATAAATTTAGAGCAAAAAACACCACTGTTTTTGACACTTTTGTGGTTGGTGCTAACAATGGTTTGAAAACCGGAGTAATCATTTTTCCTTATGTTTTGGGAATGTTAGTTGCCATTTCCTTTTTTAGAAATAGCGGACTTTTTGAAATTATCAGCAATGGAATTTCCTTTGTATTTTCAAATGCGGGCGTGAGTAAAGAAATTACTGATTCTTTGCCAGTTGCAATGCTTAGGCCTTTTAGTTCGGGAGGTTCTCGAGGATTTATGATTGATTCAATGCGTAATTTTGGTCCCGATTCTTTCACTGGAAGACTAAGTTGCATCTTTCAATGCAGTGCCGAAACCACGTTTTATGTAATTGCGGTTTATTTTGGATCTATAAAAATCAAAAATACCCGTTACACACTTGGAACAATGCTTTTGGTTGATTTAGTTTGCGTAGTTACAGCAATTTTAGTCGCTACTTGGTTTTTTTAAGCAGTATAATATAGAGAAAAACCTACAAATTATCTGCTTGATACCATTCTGCAAAAGAAGTTTCCGTTTCTTGCAATTTTAAAGAATGCAACTGAATTTGATTTGGCAATCGGTTCTTGATTCGCTCTGCAAAATCAATCACCATATTTTCACTCGTAGGCTGATATTCTACCAAAATAACGTGATGATCTCTAGATTTTAGTTCACGAGCCAATTCAACATGCGGCGTATTTTTATTAAAAACCGTAGCGTGGTCAAACTGATCTACAATTTCTTCTTTAACAATTTTCTTCAAATCGGTAAAATCTATTACCATTCCAAATTTCACATTAGAAGCATCCGTAATCGGCTTCCCAATCACAGTTACCGATAATTTATAACTATGCCCATGAACATTTTTGCACTTCCCGTCATAACCATATAATGCATGACCCGTTTCGAAACTGAATTGTTTGGTAATTCTAATATTGCTCATTGTTAAAGTATTTGAATGCAAATTTACTAAATACAAGTCAGACTATTTCCAAATTTCCAAATTGCTTTTTTTAGAATTAAAAAAATGTATATTTGCACCACATTGGGGGATTAGCTCATTTGGCTAGAGCGCTTGCCTGGCAGGCAAGAGGTAACCGGTTCGACTCCGGTATTCTCCACTAGTATTAAAGACAAACTTCCATTTCGAGTTTGTCTTTTTTTTCGAGCAGAAGTTTTCAGCATTACCTCACCATTCCACCCGCCATTCGCTGTATCTCTTGTGGCGAAAACCGCCACAACAGGATGCCGCTGCTGCCGGGGCTAGTAAAGCACGTTTAGATTTTCATAATTAGTTTTGCAAAATCGGAAAACC
>CANINJ010000199.1 GCA_947468985.1 Bacteroidota bacterium | reverse complement strand
TAGTAGCCGTATTTTTCGGTTAATCGATCTAATAAATAACGGGCAACCCAAATTTCGTCACCTGCTTTTTTAGCTCCTTGAGCAAACAATTGGAATTCCCATTGTCCGCAAGCTACTTCTTGATTAATTCCTTCAAAGTTAATTCCTGCTGCGATACATAAATCAGCGTGTTCTTCTACCAAAGCTCTTCCGTGAGTGTTTTTACCACCTACCGAGCAGTAATACATTCCTTGTGGTGCTGGGTAACCACCAATTGGGAATCCTAATGGCAATAAAGTTTTGGTATCCATAATGAAATATTCTTGTTCGAATCCGAACCAGAAATCTCCGTCGTCGTCAATAGTTGATCTACCGTTAGAAGCGTGTGGCGTTCCATCGGCGTTCATAACTTCGGTCATTACTAAATAGCCATTGATGCGAGTAGGGTCTGGGTAGATTGCCACAGGAACTAACAAACAGTCTGAAGATCCACCTTCTGCTTGTTTTGTTGAGGAACCGTCAAAAGACCAATTTCCGATTTCAGCTAAAGTTCCTTGAAAATTTGCATGTTCTTCAACTTTAGTTTTGCTTCTTAAATTTTGAGTTGGGTCGTATCCGTCCAACCAAATGTACTCTAACTTTATTTTTGCCATGGTAATAGGAATTAAATTATCAATTAAAGCACAAAAGTAAATTAAAAATCACAAGTACCCAAAATTAGGGGGTATAATTTTAATATAGATATTATTTTTAGTAAAATTATATTTTTTAGGGGGGTAAAGTTTTAAAAAGTTATTATTTAACGTGATAAATGAGTAATTTGACAATTTATTGTAGTTGGTTTTTAGACATTTTTATATATTTGCAATATAAAGCAATGATTTAATCAATTTAATATCAATTAGTATGGCAAATTTACGTTTTCAAGCATTAAAAGAAGCTTCCAACAGGGGTTTAATCAAATTTGAAGAGATCGATAGAAAATCAATTATTTTCGGTTCTAATGTGTTCAATGACAAAGCAATGAAGCAGTTTTTGACTTCTGATGCGCACAAAGCCGTTAAAGACGCCGTTCAATTTGGAACGAAAATCGATAGAAAATTAGCCGATTATATTGCAATGGGAATGAAAGAATGGGCGTTGTCAAAAGGCGTAACCCATTATACGCATTGGTTTCAACCCCTTACAGGAACTACAGCTGAGAAACACGATGCATTTTTTGAAACTTCGTACGATGGAAGTGATGCTGTAGAAAAATTTGGCGGTGCACAATTGGTCCAACAAGAGCCAGACGCTTCGAGTTTCCCAAATGGAGGAATCAGAAATACATTTGAAGCACGTGGATATACGGCTTGGGATCCAACTTCACCTGCATTTATATATGGTACGACTTTGTGTATTCCTACTGTTTTCATTTCTTACACAGGAGAAGCATTAGACAATAAAATTCCTTTGTTGCGTGCCTTGTCTGCAATGGATGATGCGGCTACAGATGTGTGTAAATATTTTGATAAAAATGTAAAGAAAGTAACCGCCACTTTGGGTTGGGAGCAAGAATATTTCTTAATTGATAAATCATTGGCAAATTCTCGCCCTGATTTAATGATGACAGGAAGAACATTAATTGGTCATACTTCTGCCAAAGGGCAACAATTAGACGATCATTATTTTGGGTCAATTCCAACACGGGCTTTGACTTTTATGAGAGATTTGGAACAAGAATGTATGTTGCTTGGAATCCCTGTAAAAACGCGTCACAATGAAGTAGCACCCAACCAATTTGAGTTGGCACCTATTTTTGAAGAAACGAATTTGGCTGTAGATCACAATTGTTTGTTGATGGATGTCATGCACAAAGTGGGCGAGCGTCACGATTTGAAAGTGTTGTTACACGAAAAACCATTTAAAGGGGTAAACGGTTCTGGAAAACACAACAACTGGTCGTTGGCAACGGATACAGGCGTAAACCTATTAAGTCCAAGCAAAACGCCAATGAGCAATTTGCAGTTTTTGACTTTCTTTATCAATACTATAAAAGCAGTAAATGATTATGAAGCGTTATTGCGTGGAGCGATTGCAACTGCCAGTAACGACCACAGATTAGGGGCTAATGAAGCACCACCAGCAATTATTTCTGTTTTTATTGGAGAACAATTAACCAAAGTTTTAGCGGAATTAGAAGGCGTTACTTCGGGGAAATTATCGCCAGAAGAGAAAACAGATTTAAAATTGAATGTAGTGGGTAAAATTCCAGATGTACTTTTGGATAATACCGATAGAAATAGAACATCACCATTTGCCTTTACAGGAAATAAATTTGAGTTTAGAGCTGTTGGTTCTTCAGCAAATTGTTCCAATGCAATGACGACTTTGAACACGATTGTTGCCAAACAATTGAAAGATTTCAAAATTGAAGTCGATGGGTTGATTGAATCAAAAGACATGAAAAAAGACGATGCTATTTTCAATGTTTTGAGAGAATACATTAAAGTATCTAAGAAAATCCTTTTTGAAGGTGATGGTTATAGCGAAGCTTGGGAAATTGAAGCTTCAAAAAGAGGATTGAGTAATTCAAAAACGACTCCAGAAGCATTGAAAGCCAGAGCATCAAAGCAAGCATTGGATTTATTTTCAGAAATGGGAATTATGAATCACGTGGAAGTGGAAGCACGATATGAAATTGAATTAGAAGAATATACTAAGAAAATCCAAATTGAAGGACGGGTTTTGGGAGATATTTCTCAAAATCACGTAATTCCAACGGCTATTAGGTATCAAAATACATTGATCGAAAATGTAAAAGGGCTGAAAGAAATTTTCGGTTCCGATTTCGAGAAAATTGCCAAAGAACAAATCCGTTTAATCAAAGAAATTTCTAAGCATATAGAAGGTATCAATTCTAAAGTTGAGGAAATGACCGATGCACGAAGAAAGGCAAATGTGCTTACCGACGCACTGGAAATGGCAGAAGCCTATTGCAATAAAGTAAAACCTTATTTTGAAGTCATCAGAGACCATTGCGATAAATTAGAGCTTTTAGTAGACGATGAAATTTGGACATTGACAAAATACAGAGAATTATTGTTTACGAAATAGTAGGCGAGAAGTATAAATTTTAAAACCTGATCCTATCAAATTGCATCAGGTTTTTTTATATTCTAAAAATGTCTTAACTTTGATAATGACTTACATACTAATGTCAACAAAAATGATGAAATTTAAACTGTTATTAGCCTTGGTTCTTTTAAATATAGGAACTATAAAAGCGCAAGAGAAGTTGGTAGTTTTCTTTGATTTTGATAAATACGAAATCAATATGGCTGCCAACCAAAAATTAGTTGATTGGGTTGCAGCTTCAAAAAACATTGAAGTTCAGAAAATTTATGGATTTTGCGATTGGAAAGGTTCTAATCATTACAATGATACTTTGTCTTGGAAGCGCGTTCATTCGGTTTATAATTTCTTGAAAGATAGAAATGTGAAAATCAAAAGTGATTATGAAATCAAAGGATTTGGTAAAGATTTCGAACAGTCAAAAATACAATCTGAAAATAGGAAAGTGACAGTGGTTTATGAAATAATCAAGGAATTTGTCCCTAAAACAAAAGAAGCAATTATGCTTGAAGAGTTGAATGCGACTTTAAAAACGTCTAAAGTAGGTGATGTTATCAAACTTAAAAACATCTATTTTTATAACAATTCGCCAAGATTATTACCAAAATCAAAACCTGTTTTATATGAACTGTTGTGTGTAATGAATGACAACCCTAAACTTAAAATAGAAATTCAAGGTCATATTTGTTGTCAAACAATTCCAGAGCAATACGATGTTTCTTCCGCTAGAGCTAAGGCAGTTTGGGTTTTTCTTGTTCAAAATAAAATTAATAGAAAGCGAATTACCTATAAAGGTTTTGGCACTACAAGACCAGTTCATCCTATACCTGAACAATCTGAACAAGAGGAAGAAGACAACCGTCGAGTGGAAATATTGATTGTAGAAAATTAAATTTTTCTGTATTTCCAACAATTGAAAATTTCACATCCGAAAATTCCGATTATCTTTGCAAACAACTACACAACAAAAAAATGAGTTCAGATACAAGTAAACG
>CANINJ010000198.1 GCA_947468985.1 Bacteroidota bacterium | reverse complement strand
AACTTTTTAGAAGGCGATTCGAATAGATTAGCTCGTTCTGCTGGTATGGCTGTGGCCAATAAACCGGGTGGAACTTCATTCAATCCATTGTTGATTTTTGGAGGTGTTGGAATGGGTAAAACCCATTTGGCTCACGCAATTGGTGTTGAAATCAAAGATAAATATCCTGAAAAAACGGTATTATATATTTCTGCTGAAATTTTCACACAACAATATATCGATTCTGTAAAGAAAAATAACAGAAATGATTTTATACATTTTTATCAATTAATCGATGTTTTGATAATTGATGATGTACAATTTCTTTCTGGGAAAACAGGAACTCAAGATGTATTTTTTCATATCTTCAACTATTTACACCAAAATGGAAAACAGGTGATTTTGACTTCGGACAAAGCGCCAGTTGACATGCAAGATATTGAACAACGTTTGTTATCTCGATTCAAATGGGGGCTTTCTGCAGAATTGCACCAGCCAGATTACGAAACAAGAATTTCAATATTGAAAAATATTTTATACCGTGACGGAGTAGAAATTCCTGAAGAAATAATAGAATATGTTGCAAGAAATATAAAATCAAATGTTAGAGAATTAGAAGGTGCAATAATTTCATTAATAGCACAATCTTCTTTCAATAAAAAAGAAGTTACTTTAGATTTAGCAAAACAAGTTGTTGAGAAATTTGTTAAGAATGTAAAACGTGAAGTTTCAATTGACTATATTCAGAAAACTGTTTCAGATTACTTCCAATTGGATTTAGAAACTTTACAGTCTAAAACAAGAAAACGACACGTTGTTCAAGCAAGACAATTGGCTATGTTTTTTGCAAAAAAATTCACAAAAGCATCTTTAGCAAATATCGGTTCCCAAATTGGAGATCGCGATCACGCTACGGTTTTGCACGCTTGTAAAACTGTTGATAATTTAGTTTCAACAGACAAACAATTTAAAAAATATATGGAGGATATCCATAAAAAATTGTCTTTATAATGTCTGTCAAAATTTTAATGGTTTGTTTAGGAAACATTTGTCGTTCGCCAATTGCCGAAGGATTATTATCGTCAAAACTTCCTAAAGAAACTTTTATTGTTGATTCTTGTGGGACGGGAAACTGGCATATTGGAAAACCACCTGACTTACGATCTATCTCAATTTCAGAAAAAAATGGTTTAGATATTTCAAATCAAAAATGCCGGCAAATTAAATCCGCTGACTTTGATACTTTTGATTATATATATGTAATGGACGGAAGTAATTATTCTGATGTTGTTGCGTTATCAAAAAATGAAATCCAAAAAAACAAAGTGGTTTTAATCCTAAATGAGTTATTTCCAAATGAAAATATGGATGTGCCAGACCCTTATTTTGGTTTGGAAAATGGTTTTGAGTTAGTTTACAAAATGCTTGATGAAACTTGTGAAATCATTGCAAAAAAACTAATTGAAAAGCATTCTTAAATAATTTCTACTATACTATTACTTACCCTTTCTTTAATTATACAGAAAATTTATGAAACCAATGTCACTTTTAGGCAAGTTATACCTTATTCCAACAACTTTAGGTGAAACTGAAAATCTATTTGATGTATTGCCTCAAACCATAAAAAGGAGCATTGAATTGATTGACTATTATATTGTTGAAAATGAAAAAACAGCACGTAAATTCATAAAAAGTGTATCTCCCGAAAAAGTTCAAGCCTCTCTAAAATTAAGCGCATTAAATAAACACACCCAAAAATCAGAATATTCTGAAATGATTCAGGCGTGTTTAGAAGGAAAAAATGTGGGATTAATGTCTGAAGCAGGTTGTCCTGGAGTTGCAGATCCGGGCGCTGTAATTGTTAAATTAGCTCACGAAAAAGGAATTCAAGTGGTACCTTTAGTTGGTCCTTCTTCTATTTTATTGGCTATAATGGCTTCTGGAATGAACGGACAAAGTTTTGCTTTTAATGGCTATATTCCTATTGATGCTTCAGAAAAAAAGACAGCACTTAAGGGCTTAGAAAAATTGTCAATGGATAAAAATCAATCTCAAATTTTCATAGAAACACCTTATAGAAATAACAAAATGCTTGAAGATATTTTAAATGCATTGCATCCTGAAACACATCTTTGTGTTGCTGCAGACATCACATTACCAACAGAATATATCAAAACAATGCGAGTTGTAAATTGGAAAAAAGCGAAAGTTGATTTACATAATCGCCCAACAATATTCATTATTCATAAAATGTAAGACAAAAAAACCACGTTAATAACGTGGTTTTTTTTATACTATTTTACTTTAGCCTTCTTATTGGCTTTAATTCCAGTAGTTTCATAACCCCCAAAATCTTTCATATATGATTTTACCGAAGCTCCATTTCCATCTCTACATTTCCTAGTTCCATTTGATTTAAGAAATCGTTTTACAGAACCTACACCACCTAAATGGGCTGCAGCAAGAATTCCAGACTCAGTAACACGAACACCACCAACAATATCTCCATCATATTTTGCAATCTCGTCTTTTAATTCCCATTTATTTTTAGCAAGCAATGCAACGAAAGCTTTTTCTTGCATTATAGGACTATTTAAAAAAGACAAACTATCGAAAATTCCGATGGTTTTTAAGGTTTCAGCACCAAATTGATACTTACCCATATAACCAATTCCGTTAATTTTTCTGTATTTCCCTTGGGATTCTTTGAAGGCAATTGCTTCTTTATAACCTATAAAAAAATTTCCTGTGAATGGAACTTTTCTATTTATATAATCTTTGTGTCTCAAAGAAGGCAATGAATAATAAGTCATATCATTTGCATCGAGATGAAACCAGTCGTATTTTTCAAATTTTATAGGTTTAAAACCTGAGCTAATAAAAGCAACAATACCGACCAAACAAACATAAAAAAAACCTTTCTTTAACATATATTAGTTTTCTTCTTAACGATGTTTAAAATTATAAACGGCTAATAATAAGTAGCTTTTGTGTTTATAAAACATCAATACTGATATGAAAAATTAAAAATCCTAAGATGATTTTAATTTAAGAAACAGTACTATTTAAGAAATTTCTACAATACAAATATACATAAAAAATAATAAAACTGATTTTCAGGCAGTTAAAATTATCTAAAAGACATTTAAACGAAGGATATTTGAAGATAATTCACATTTAAACCAAATTACTTTTTAGCGATTTGCTTGTCCAACCACTCCACATATTTTTTTCGATTAGCTGCATGTTGGTTTAAATCCGATGCGAATTCGTGGTAACCAAATTTTGAAACGCTGGCGCAAAAATAAATATAATTGTTATTTTCAGGATTTAATACCGCTTCTATGGCTGTAATATCAGGCATTGCGATTGGCCCTGGAGGTAATCCTAAGTAGAAATAGGTATTGTATGGGGAATTAATTTTTAAATCAATAAAATAGACTCTTTTAATAATGGTGTCAAAATTTGACAATTGCTTTTTCTTAGCGAAAATAACCGTTGGATCGGCTTGAAGTGGCATTCCCAACTTTAATCGGTTCAAATAAACACGAGCAACTCTTGGTCTTTCGTCTTTTTTCACGGTTTCTTTATGCACAATTGAAGCTAAAGTCATCACTTGAACTGGCGTTAATCCTAAATTTAACGCTTTTGAAGTTCTTTCTGTATTCCAAAACTTGCGGTATTCTTTAATCATTTTATCACGGAATTTATCCGCTTTGGTGTTCCAATAAAACTCATACGTATTTGGCAAACAAATACTTATAACATTATCTTCGGTAAAACCATTTTCTTTTAAGAAAGTAGAATCTTTGAATATTTTCATCAATGAAATACTGTCCGCTTCAATTTGAGAACCAACTCTTCCCACAACATTTTCCAAACGCTCTTGATTGTTAAATGCCAATTTTACAGGAACATTTTGTCGCAAAGTTGAAACCAATTCAAAACTATTCATTCCTTTTTTAAATAAAAAACGACCTGATTTTACATTTTCAATATAGGATCTTTTGGAAGCTACCATTTCAAAATGATCCATATTTTCAATAAATGGAATGATTATTTTTTTTACATCTTCATAAGTCGCATCCGATGGAATATGAACAAAAAATTCATTTTCGGTAAATTT